>DATGMW010000023.1:0-3215 GCA_035307105.1 Flavobacteriaceae bacterium | reverse complement strand
TCTTCGTTCTTGTTAAATTTAATATTCATGTGCTTTTTTTGTTATCGGGTAGCTAAAATACGAAACTTTAATTGTACGTTGGGAGATTCCTAGATTATTTGCCGATATTTGCAACGGCATTTTATGTGATTTACAAAATTGTGAAAATTAATACAGCGAAAGATGATGAATAAAAATACCGTACTGGCATGGGCCACACTTATTATGGTAATAATGGGAGTATTACTTATTACTCTTGGTCTTACAAAGTACAACGAAATAGCTGGTTGGGGTTTTGCAAGCGTTGGTGTAGGTTTTCTTGCAATAGGATGGGTGTTTAATGCATTAAAAGGACGTGTTTAAAACGTCGATTAATTGATAATTATAATTTTATAAAGATGGCAGACGATAAAAAGATTATTTTCTCGATGTCTGGAGTAAGCAAGACGTATCCTGGAGCACAGACTCCGGTGATCAAGGATATTTATCTTAGCTTTTTCTATGGCGCTAAAATCGGAATTCTTGGACTTAATGGTAGTGGTAAATCCACCCTATTGCGAATTATAGCAGGCGAGGATACTAACTATCGTGGCGATGTTGTTTTTTCGCCAGGATACAGCATTGGATATCTAGAGCAAGAACCACAGTTAGATGAGAACAAAACGGTTCTGGAAGTGGTGAAAGAAGGTGTACAGGAAGTAGTGGACGTACTAGACGAATACAACAAAATAAACGATATGTTCGGTTTGCCCGAGGTATATGAGGATCCAGACAAAATGGAAGAACTCATGAACAAGCAGGCAAAACTTCAAGATAAAATCGATGCTTCCAATGCTTGGGAATTAGACACCAAGTTGGAAATAGCTATGGATGCGCTTAGAACACCAGATTCCGATAAGAAAATCGGTGTTTTATCTGGAGGTGAAAAACGTCGAGTAGCACTTTGTAGATTGCTTCTACAAGAACCAGATATCTTACTTCTAGATGAACCTACCAACCACTTGGATGCTGAGAGCGTTCACTGGTTAGAGCATCACTTAGCACAATTTAAGGGAACGGTAATCGCTATTACGCACGACCGTTACTTCTTGGATAATGTGGCAGGATGGATTTTAGAATTGGATAGAGGACAAGGGATTCCATGGAAAGGAAATTACTCTTCTTGGCTAGATCAAAAGTCAAAACGACTGGCACAGGAGCAAAAAACAGCTAGCAAACGTCAGAAAACACTAGAGCGAGAGTTGGAGTGGGTACGACAAGGGGCAAAAGGACGACAAACCAAACAAAAAGCAAGGCTTAACAACTATGATAAATTGATGAGCCAAGATCAAAAGCAATTAGAAGACAAGCTGGAGATTTATATTCCAAACGGTCCTCGATTAGGTACCAACGTAATCGAAGCCAAAAATGTATCTAAGGGCTATGGCGATAGACTGCTTTACGAAGATCTTAATTTCAAGCTTCCACAAGCAGGAATCGTAGGGGTAATCGGCCCGAACGGAGCTGGTAAAACCACCATCTTCCGCATGATTATGGGAGAGGAAACACCAGATAGCGGTTCGTTTGAGGTAGGGGAAACTGCAAAGATTGCATACGTAGATCAAACCCACTCCAATATAGATCTTGAAAAAACCATCTGGCAGAACTTCTCCGACGAGCAGGAACTTATTATGATGGGTGGAAGAGAAGTGAATTCGAGAGCTTACTTAAGTAGATTTAACTTTAGTGGAAACGAGCAAAATAAAAAGGTATCGGCTTTATCTGGAGGAGAAAGAAACCGTCTGCATTTAGCGATGACTTTGAAAGAAGAAGGAAACGTATTGCTTTTAGATGAGCCTACGAACGACTTGGACGTAAACACTTTACGAGCATTGGAAGAAGGTTTGGAAAGCTTCGCTGGTTGTGCCGTAGTTATTTCGCACGACCGTTGGTTCCTAGATAGAATTTGTACGCATATTCTTGCATTTGAAGGCGATAGTCAGGTGTATTTCTTTGAAGGTGGTTTTAGCGAATACGAAGAGAATAAACGCAAACGTCTAGGTGGTGATGTATTGCCGAAGCGTATTAAATACAAGAGATTAATCCGTTAATTAGAAAGATGAAAAGAATACTTGGAGTACTCCTGTTGTCTAGTTTACTGTTTTCCTGTGGCGCAAATAAAAGCATTCCATTAGGACAAGAACAGTTAGCTTATAAAGCAGCCGGAAATGATGTAGCGAATATTCAGTTGGGTTTGTATGATAGCAACCAATTTGTTTTTGAAGTTACACCAGTCTCCCCAGAAATAGGGAAGGAATCGAATATTAAAGAAACAGGAAAATATACGGAAGAAGCAGATTGGTATGTATTGCATTTTCCTAAAAAATCTGATTTCGATCTTCATGCTCTATTCGATCAAGAGCTAGATGGCACCGAATGGTATAAAATCCTAGATGACCACACCGTAAAAATACGGAAGGACATAGATGCCTTTTATCTGTGGGGTATTCTTATTGAGAAAAAGTAAAACTTTTTAGAAGATAAATAAAAGCGAGTGGATTTAGTTCTACTCGCTTTTTTGTTGCTATAGGTTTGGTTGAGAAGTAAGAGAAATAAAGAAGAAACAGTGCAGTACAATTCCTGAAAAAATTGTAGGGTAGGTGGTGTAGACAAACTCTAATCGAGTTTGTGGGTGAGTTAGATTTCGTATCACATTTTTCTTTTACATTAAAACTATTTCAAGCAAATAGATAATTCAACTCCGTTGGAGTTGGTTGTCTTAGGACAGTTTTCACCCCCGATTTCATAGGGGGTTATTAATAGTTAAACCCCGATTGGGGTTCTTTAATTTGAAAGTGTTAATATAATAAGCACAGTCAAGATACAGTGTAGGATAATCGATTAACAAACATTTACTTGGATACTTCTATAAAAATCTTATTTTGAATTAGGTGCTTATGCAGAACATAAAATCCCAAGAGGGGGAATTAAGATAACCCGTACAAGCATAGCGAATTGCGGGGGTATAATAAGCAAGAATCTTAGAACCCAACGTGGGTTCAATTATTTCATTTTTCGAAGGATTACTTATAAGTAAAAACTATAAAGAAAACTAGTTCAATTCCGTTGGAGTTGGTGGTCAGAGAGTAGTTTTTACGCCCGATTGGGGTTCTTTTAGTTTAAATTCGAATGTATTGATATAGGTATTGATATAGATAACACTAACAGACCGTAGTATAGGTTTAAAGTACACTGAC
>DATGMW010000022.1:0-9152 GCA_035307105.1 Flavobacteriaceae bacterium | reverse complement strand
TTTTGGACCCGTAGTAACTTTATTAGCCTTCGACACCGAAGAAGAGGTGCTTTCCTATGCCAATGCAACCAGATATGGACTTTCTGCAACCGTTTGGACAGAAAACCTATCTCGAGCCATGCGTTTAACAGAGGATTTACAGACTGGAATCGTTTGGGTGAACACTTGGCTAAACCGCGATCTACGAACGCCTTTTGGTGGTGTTAAAACAAGTGGTGTGGGTAGAGAAGGGGGCTTCTATGCACTCGATTTCTTTACGGAGCCGAAGAATGTGTGTATTCATTATTAAGTATCTATTGAAAACAACCATTATCTAAATTATAAGCTCGCGAAATACAGGCGCGAAGTCAGGAGACTTCGCGCAGCATGCTACCCGTTGATAGCTGACTGCTATAAGTAAATCCGCTGCTCAAAGTTTTCCGACTTTGAGCTTACTTCATTTTTGTTTTACATTAAATATTTTTTGTAAATCGTTTTTTCATTAAGATTCGTATTGACTTCAGGAGATGGCAAGAATGTTATTGACTTTTATGAGAGGTTTTCATGTGCGAAGCCAGGAGGCTTCGCACAGCATAGGTTTTGTGTTAAAAACAAAAATCTCTCAGGAATTAATTCCTGAGAGATTTTTATGCTATTATAGTTTCGATTAAAATTTAAATCCCTGACTGCTGATCGCTCACTGCTAAATAGTAAACCTTAAAAAACACTTCATCTAAATCCTCCCTTGCTCTTTCAATTTCCAATAACGCAATAATCCACTGACGGACATCCAACTAGGATTAGCCTTTTCATATCGGGCAATATCCGACTTGGCTACGCCAGCATTAACCAGTTTTTGTTTGGTGTACGCCATAAAATCTGGGATGATTATTTCTGCCTTTTCTCCATTATCATAGTGCGGTTTCATCCAGTTTGCCCAATCGTTCAATTCCTTTTCTAATTTATCTAAATGTTCTTGTGGATTGGCTACAATACCATAATGCGTAAGATATAAAACCTGTGGGTGCAAGTTTTTTAACTTTCTAATGGATAGTTTCCACAAGCCGATATTGATATCAGGTGGTGGGCATGGAGGTTGTACTGGACCGTGATTTATGTGTACGCCAGCCACATCGCCCGTAAAGATAGTAGTGCCTATCTGATAGGCATTGTGATGCACTGCATGGCCAGGGGTATAGTGTACTTTGAACTCAAGTTTACCTATTGCTATGGTATCTCCATCTTTTGCAGGAACAAGAAGGCTTTCATCTATTGGTTCCATACGGCCCCAAAGAGTTTCCATCTCCTCTTTGTAAATCATTTTTGCAGAATTCCATAGTCTTTCTGGATTCTGTAGATGAGGCAAGCCAATTGGATGTACATAAATCTTAGCGCCGTTCTCTGCGAACTTCCAGGCTGCTCCAGCATGGTCAAAGTGGATATGGGTAAGCAAGACGTGCTTTACATCTTTCCAATCGTACTCTGCATCTTCTATAGCCCTTTTTAAGGTTTTAAAAGTACTTTCTGGTCCTGTTTCTATAAGAATGAGCCCATCATCCGATTCAATCAGAAAAGAAGCTATCGCATCGGATTGGCCTAGGAAGTTTAAATCAAGTATTTCTATGTTCGGTAGGTCTCTCATGTAGTATATTGGTTTATGATACCAAGTTAACAAAGATTTCTTGGATTATGAATTAGAAGAACGTGAAAAGTATTTTAAAATCTAAGTTTGTCAGAAATCGGAGATCTAGAAGTAACTTGATTTACTCGTCTTTTAATAAGTCTGGATGCTTCTTTTTAAATTTATTTAATCTGGGAATAGATACATTTTGTATGTAGGGATTATCTGGATTATTCTGTTCATAATTTTGATGGTAGTCTTCTGCCATCCAAAATTTCTGAAAGGGCAGCACTTGTGCAGCTACTTTGTTGTTTCCAAGAACTTGTTCTCGCAGTTGTATTTGATAATCTATAATATCTTTCTCTTCTTGATTCTGATAGAAAATAATAGAACGATAGGCTGAACCTCTATCAGGACCTTGACCATTTATCTGAGTAATATTCTGCGAGTCAAAATAAACGGTGATGAGTTGTGCAAAAGTGAGTTCTTCTGGGTTGTAAAGTATTTCTATGGTCTCGGCATGATCGCCATGATTCCTATAGGTAGGATTTTTTGTTGTACCTCCACTGTAGCCAGCATGTGCTTCCTTTACTCCTTTTAAACTTTCATATATGGCCTCTACACACCAAAAACAACCGCTAGCAAGATATGCCTTTCGCAAGCCATTTTCGTCCTTCGTTTGAACTGGAGTTTGTTCTTTCTGTGCTTTTTCGGCAATCTTTTTATTTTGCTCATAGGGCGACTGGCAAGAAGCAGAAAAGGCAATAAGTGTAAATGCCATGATAAGAATAGTTTGTGTTTTCATTGCTAGAGGGATTTTTTACGTAATAGGAAGGTACAAAAAAAGCTCCCATTCGTGATGAGAGCTTCTTATAAAATTATTGTAATGAATTTAACCTCTTATCTTCTTAAATAAGTCTTCCATTCTTTCGGTTTCTTCTTTAGCCAATGCCATGTCTACCAGAATACGTCCGCTATGTTCGTCGGTCATAATCTTTTTTCTTGTAGCGATTTCCATTTGCACCTGCGGTGGAATAGTAAAGAAAGATCCTCCAGAGGCACCGCGTTCGATTGGTACTACAGCTAATCCGTTACGTACACTAGAGCGGATGCGATTGTATGCTTTTATCAAACGCTCTTCAATCTGTCCTTCAAACTTTTCGCGCTCTTTTAATAAGGCATCTTCTTCTTTTTGCGTTAATGCAAGAATACCATCTAGCTCCTTACGCTTGTGTTTTAAGTGCTCTTCACGACCTTTTAGTCGTTCTTTAGCTTCTTTAACTATTTCTTTTTTCTGCTCTATCTGCGCTTTAAACTCACGAATATTCTTGTCGGCTAACTCTATTTCTAATTCTTGGTACTCTATTTCTTTGGAAATGGAGTTGTACTCACGGTTGTTTCGTACGTTTTCTTGCTGCTTGGTGTATTTATCAATCAGGTTTTTGGCTTCTGCTTTAAGATGCTCTCTGTCCGATATGTTTTTTTCAATAGCCTCCAAATCTGCCGTTTGCTTTTCTAAACGAGTATTTAAACCTGCTACTTCATCTTCTAAGTCCTCCACTTCTAGTGGTAGTTCACCGCGCATGCTTCGAATCTCATCTATGTGAGAGTCTATAAGTTGCAAGTCGTAAAGGGCTCTTAGCTTTTCTTCGACCGTGATTTCATTTTTCTTTGCCATATCTTAAAAATAGGTAATTGGATTGGTATTAACTTGTGATAAAACGATTGCAAAATTACTGATTTTTTCGCTAAGTAAAGAAACTAATAGCTCTTTTGTGAACTGTTCGCTTTCATAATGTCCAATATCAGCCAGTAGTATCTGATTATCAGCACTATAGAAATCGTGGTATTTTAAATCAGCGGTTATAAAGGCTTGGGCACCAGCGCGAACTGCAGCTTTTATAGCAAAACTCCCGCTTCCTCCTAACACCGCAACACGTTGTATTGGTGTTCCTAGTAACTTACTATGACGAATGCAATCGGTTTGCATTGTATCTTTTACAAAAGATAAAAACTCTTTTTCTGGCATAGGTTTTTCCCATTCTCCCAACATTCCCATGCCTAAATGTTGATTGGTATTTTCTAAAACAGTAACCTCATGCGCTACTTCCTCATAAGGATGCGAGGTAAATAGGGCATTTAAAACCTTACCTCGTAGATGTTTATCATAAGTAACGCCGATTTGTATTTCTGATTCTTTATGTATAAGATCCATAGTTCCCAACGTAGGGTTACTACCTTCTCCAGGCGTAAAAGTTCCTATGCCTTCTAAGTTAAAACTACAGTCGTAATAATTGCCTATTCTTCCAGCACCAGCAGCAAATAATGCTTGGCGGACTTCTTCAGCTTGTGGTTTAGGAACAAAAGTAACTAGCTTCTCTATCGTTTCCTTTTGTGGGATTAAGGTTTTAGTCTTATTTAATCCTAAACGATTACAAATTCCATGATTTACTCCCAACCAACTATTGTCTAAAGCGGTATGAATAGCAAAAATAGCAATGTTATTTTGAATGGCTTTTAAGACCACTCGCTCTACATAGGTTTTTCCTGTAATGCTTTTTAATCCAGAGAATATAATAGGATGGAAGCTAACGATGAGGTTGCAATTCTTTTCAATGGCCTCGTCTACCACTTCTTCTAGGGTATCCAAAGCTACTAGAATTCCAGTTAATTTTTGTTGTGCATCGCCAACTAGAAGCCCCGTATTATCGAAACCTTCGGCGTAAGATTGAGGAGCGAATTCTTCTAAAATGTCAACTACGTTTTGAACGTACATAAAAACTATTTTAAAGTAAAGATAAAAAACTATACTTTCGTTAAATGAAAATACTACGAAAATTACTTTTTCCGTTTTCGCTTTTATATTTTGCGATTACTAGTATACGAAATTTTCTTTACAATAAGGGAATATTAACGAGCCAAGATTATTCAAAGCCGATTATTGTTGTAGGGAATCTAAATACAGGTGGTACAGGAAAATCACCGATGACCATGCTGTTGATTGAATCCTTGAGCAAACACTATGCTATTTCCGTCTTGAGCAGAGGCTATAAAAGAAAAACAAAGGGCTATATAAAGCTACAAACAACTCATTCAGCCGCTGAGGTAGGGGATGAGCCTTTGCAGTTTAAAACTAATTATCCAAATGTAAAGGTTGCTGTCTGTGCAGATAGACGCTATGGAATAGCACAGTTAATCGATAGTACAGATTTAGTTCTATTGGACGATGCTTTTCAACATAGAAGAGTAAAAGGGAGTTATAATATTTTACTTACTAGCTATGGCGATTTATTTGCAAACGATTACATTCTACCTGTAGGAAATCTTAGGGAATCACGTTCGGGAGCAAAAAGGGCAAATTGTATAGTGGTTACCAAGTGTCCGATGAATTTATCGGACAACAAGAAAAATGGCATTCGTCGTAAGTTGCAAAAGTATCACTCAGGACCTATCTATTTTGCTAGTATCGCTTACGCTGATGAAATTCGTAGTAGCGAGAATAATGAACCGATATCCTATCTTGAGGATAAACCATTCACACTAGTTACTGGAATTGCCAATCCTAAGCCATTGTTAGAGCATTTGAACAAGCTAGGTTTGTCTTATACACATAAAGCATATCCAGATCATCATCCATTTAGTGAGAAAGAGCTTGAAGAATTACGAGACGAAGAACGGATTTTGACTACCGAAAAAGACTATATGCGGCTTCAAGGGAAACTAGAGCCCGTAGCATTGTATTACTTACCTATCAAAACAGTCATTCAAGAGGAGCAGGAGGCTTTTGTAAACGAAGTGATGCAACACATACAGTCTTACGAATCGTAGCCTAATTGATGCGCCTTGTAGGTTAAATCAATAAGTCTAGAGGAGTAGCCATACTCATTATCGTACCAACCGATAATCTTCACCATTTTATCGATAACCGAAGTCATCTGGGAATCGTAGATGCAAGAATGCGTGTTGTTTATAATGTCTATAGAAACTATTGGATCTTCGGTATATTCTAAGATTCCTTTTAAATTGGTTTCCGAAGCTTTTTTAAATGCATTGTTTATTTCTTCAATGCTTACAGGATTGTGGACATTAATCGTGATGTCGGACAAAGAACCATTTGGCACAGGTACTCTAATTCCACATCCGCCAATAGAATCGGCTAAGTCAGGAAATATTTTTGTCAATGCTTTTGCAGCACCAGTAGTGGTAGGAATAATTGATTGACTAGCCGCTCTAGCGCGTCGTAAATCGCGATGTGGCTGGTCGTGTAGATTCTGATCGGAGGTGTACGAGTGAACCGTAGTGATATATGCTTGTTCTATACCACAGAGTTTGTGGATAATATCCAACATAGGGGCAGCATTGTTGGTGGTACAAGAAGCGTTGGAAATAATCGTGTCCTTAGCTTCTAGAATTTCGTCGTTTACTCCTAATACTATAGTTTTAATGTCGTCTTCTGTTGGTGGAACAGACAGAATAACTTTCTTAGCTCCCGATTTTAGATGTTTCTCTAATTCTTCTCTTGTTTTAAACTTCCCAGTACATTCGATTACAATATCGACTCCGTCCCAATCTAAATCCTCTAGTTTGCTATGACTACTGTAAGGAATTTCTAGTTCCTCAATAAAAATAGAATGCGCATTGCAACTAATTTTTTTATGAAGCACCCCATGAATACTATCGTACTTAAGCAAATGCGTCATGGTTTTTATAGCCGCTATATCATTTACGCGTTTGATTCGGATGTTAGGGTGGTTTTGTAAAAGCCTAACCAAGCTTCTACCAATACGTCCAAAGCCGTTTATACCTAGGTTAATAATGGGTTGCTGCATGGGATGGGTTTTCTTATTATAATAAGTGTTTTTGTGCGCGGTACGAAGAACGCACAAGTGGACCGCTCTCTACATGACGGAATCCCATTTCTAGACCAACTTCTTCGTATACTTTAAACTGCTCCGGCGTAATGAACTCTTTCACTTCTAGGTGTCGTTTAGAAGGTTGTAGGTATTGTCCTATGGTTACTACATCTACATTAGCATTGCGCAGGTCCTGCATGGTTTCGATTACTTCGTGCTCTTTCTCTCCAAACCCAAGCATAATACCGCTTTTTGTGCGTCGTATTCCTTGTTTTTTTAAGTAGGCAAGAACTCCTAGGCTGCGTTCATATTTTGCTTGAATACGCACTTGTCTAGTCAGTCGTTTTACCGTCTCCATATTGTGCGAAACGATTTCTGGACTTACTTCTACTATGCGGTCTATGTGGCGTTCTATTCCTTGAAAATCTGGAATTAGCGTTTCTAAAGTAGTATTTGGGTTTAGTCGGCGAATGGCTTGTACGGTTTCTGCCCATAGAATGGATCCCATATCTTGAATATCATCTCGATCTACTGAAGTAATCACCGCGTGTTTAATCCCCATTTTCTTTATGGATTGTGCTACTTTCTCAGGTTCAGCCCAATCAAGTGTTTCTGGGCGCCCTGTTCGTACCCCACAAAACCCACAAGAACGCGTACATATATTACCAAGGATCATGAAAGTTGCTGTTCCTTCGGTCCAACATTCTCCCATGTTCGGACAAGATCCAGAGGTGCAAATGGTGTGTAAATCGTATTTGTCTACTAAGCCGCGTAACTCGGTGTACTTTTTACCAACTGGTAGTTTTACACGTAGCCATTTTGGTTTGGGTTGTATTTTACTCTTGGTCTTTGTTTCCTTTACCGTAACATCCATGATTATAGATTGTGAAGTGTTGTTTTGAAAATCATTTTTTAATTTCGCATACAAACTTAATTATTGTGAGATGAATTCTTAGTGTTCTACTAAGGAATATTATTTTACTTTTTATTTGGCTTTTAGTGTCAACGTTTTATTAGAAAACAAGGAGTGTAAATGAGTAAAAAGAGCGGATAATATTGGTTTACCAATTTCTGTTCGGCGGCTTTTTTATATAATAGCTGAGTGTTTTCATCTGTAGGAATATCAGGACAAACTCCAAGCAGGGGATATAAGGGATAAGCTTTCCTGCGCCTAGTTTCTTTGCAGGAATGCCGATGCTTATATATTGCACAATTAATCGGATAGCGATTAGAAAAGTGGCAGTTTGCCAGCTAAGCAAAAAGAATGCGTTTATTGCTCCAAGCCAAAAGAAGAACGTGCTGAAGAAATAGAGACTTAAAATAAGTTTATGTTTTGTTTTATAAAATCGGAAGGTCCATGCTCTTTGCTTGCGTGAATGATGCCATGCATCCCAATTTTTTAAAGGCGTCGCTTCTACATGTGCATTTTTATTATAGACAAGACTTGTATTATTTTTAGTTGCTATTTCGTTTACAAAAAGGTCGTCATCACCAACGGGCATCTTTACGTGTGAGATAAAACCGTTGTTGTTATAGTACACTTTGCTAGTGTATGCAAGGTTTCTTCCAACTCCCATATAAGCCATTTTTGCTTTGGCAAAGGATAGGTAGTGAATAGCGTTCAGAAGGGTGTCGAAGCGTAAAAAGAGATTGAATAAGCCTTTTCTTTTAGCGTAATTGCTATAACCAAGAACAAGGTCCTTGTTGTTTAAAAAGCCTTGCGACATTTCTTTTATCCATTGATTTGACAATGGTTTGCAGTGGCCATCAGTAAATAATAGGAATTCGTTTTTTGCTCTTTTTATTCCTAGCGTTAGGGCATACTTTTTGCTTCCCCAAAACATTTCATTTCCACGTACATTTGTTATTTGTATGGGGAAATCAGTATTTTCTTGTTGAAACTTTTCTATGATTTCTAGACTATCGTCGATAGAGGAATCATTGATTAGTATAATCTCGAAGTCTGGATATTTTTGATTTAGTATTGCTTTTAGATTGGTTTCGAGAGTTTCGACGTTGTTTTTTATATAAACAAGAACCGAAATAGGTGGATGGGTGTTTGTTGTATGTTGCTTCTTAGTCCCCGATAATCCTAGCCATAAAAATAATAGGTGATAGGCACAGTTGATAAAAATAACTGTGATAAAAACATACAAAAAAAGCATAAGCGATTGGGAAAGGCTATATGTTATTGAATTTCATTCTCGCTACAATTGGCTGTATATTGTTCTACGGTTTTACCGCACATGCCACAAGGAGCACCTTCCTTATTTAAAAATGGACTTTGACTAGCACAAGTTCCTGCGAACTCTCCGTCTTTTTTTGCCCATAACTTAATTGAAATCCCTATTACGGCAAAGAGTAGTAATATTAATGTTATAAATAAAAGTCCCATAATTCATTTGTTTTGTACAGCAAAAATACAACTTTTTTGATACAAAAGAGAGAGGTGAAAGCGAATAATTTAAGTTAAAGATATTCTTGTCGGAATTAAAGCGCACGCAAATAATTAAGGGAGTAACTGTAAGATATTAAAGGTCATGCTGCTTATATGTAGTTTATAACTCAAGTTTCGCACCATTTCAATTTCACGTAATGACTTGATATTTAAACTTATGAGTATTTGTTATAAACCCAAAATCCTCAATATTTGATATTATTTTGGAGGTAATGTATTCAATATCAATTGATTCTACTAG
>DATGMW010000021.1:0-27518 GCA_035307105.1 Flavobacteriaceae bacterium | reverse complement strand
AACAAAACTAAGCAAGAAAGAGCAACACGAGCGAATGGAATCGCTAATCGAAGAATTCGGGCTAGGACACATACGAAAGAGTCGTGGCGACCTTCTTAGTGGTGGAGAACGACGTAGAACAGAAATTGCTAGAGCTTTAGCAACCGATCCTAAATTCATTCTACTTGACGAGCCTTTTGCTGGAGTAGATCCAGTAGCAGTAGAAGACATTCAGCGCATTGTAGCACAACTGAAAAGAAAAAACATCGGCATTTTAATAACCGATCACAACGTACAGGAAACACTAGCTATTACCGACAGAACCTACCTTATGTTTGAAGGTAGCATCCTTAAACATGGTTCTCCAGAAGAGCTTGCAGAAGACGAAATGGTAAGAAAAGTGTATCTAGGGCAAAACTTTGAGCTTCGTAAAAAGAAACTTGATTTTTAAATAATCTACGAGCGATGCAACAGGATTATGCATCGAGCACTTCTTTTCTTCCCGATAGAATAGACAGTAAGATATAAAGTATAAGGATCACCGGAATAGCAATAAACTTTAGGAAAACAATACTTAGAATACTCAGCAGTAAAAAGCCGTAGCGAATTTTATTATCTGCCCAAGACCAAGTTTTAAACTTTAGCGCAAACAAGCGAAGCTCCATATTCATAAAAATAGAGACCATTAGGGTAAACCCAATTAAGAAATACGTATTAAGGAAAAGGTTTTCCAAAAATGCAGAGTGTTGATAGGCTAATATTAAAGGAATACTTAAAGTCCAAATAGATACCGCAGGTGTCGGCATCCCGATAAACTGATCGGTCTGTCTGGTATCCACATTAAACTTAGCCAAGCGATAAGCAGCAGCGATAGTGATAAACAACCCTATAAATGGCACATACAATACTATTCCAGGTTGCCACTCCGCACTTTTAAATATATCTATAGTATATGGAACTCCAAATAAGGAGTGACTTAATAACTGCATCATTACCACCCCAGGCACTACTCCACTAGTAACCACATCGGCCAAAGAATCGAACTCCAAACCCACTTTACTTTCTACTTTGAGCAATCTCGCAAAAAACCCATCAAAAAAATCAAAGAAGATTCCTAAAAATACAAATATAGCTGTAGGAATCATTTCATTGCTAAATGCAAAGAATAAAGCGATACTACCACACAACAAATTAAGAGAGGTGATAAAATTTGGGATATGTTTTTTCATAAAGCTGCTTTATTTCAGGTAAAAGTACAAAAGAAATCCCCTTCAAACTCTATCTTTGCGTATTAAGTGAGAAGGATAGAATTTTCTATTATATTTATCCATTAGAAATCAAAATGCCACCATACCTTGAAAAAGATTTATTTCTATTTATTATTAATAGCCAGCCTTTCGTTGCATGCACAAACCGCTCGAAAATATTCGAATGAATTTATGAACATTGGAGTAGATGCTGCATCTTTTGGTATGGCAAACTCTACCGTTGCTTCTATTAATAACGTTAATGCTGCCTACTGGAATCCCGCTGGATTAATGCGACTAGAAGGGCAAGAGGTTGCCTTGATGCATGCCGCTTACTTTGCCAATATTGCGAATTACGACTACGCTGCTTTTGCTATGCCCATAGACGACAAGAGTGCTTTTGCACTATCGTTGATTCGTTTTGGGGTAGACGACATTATGAACACAACCGAACTGATCGATAAAAATGGAAATATAGATTACAATAGAATTAGCCTATTCTCTACCGCCGACTACGGCTTTACTTTTTCCTATGCTAGAGAAACTCCTATAGAAAACTTACATTTTGGAGCAAACGCCAAAATAATACGACGTATTATTGGAAAATTTGCAGATTCTTGGGGCTTTGGATTCGACTTAGGCCTACAGTACAAAAAAGAGGATTGGCAGTTTGGCCTAATGGTTCGTGATATAACCACTACATTCAATACCTGGTCTATAGACCAGAAGCGTCTAGAGGATATTCAAAATGCAGTGGAAGGTGAAAATCAAGAAGTACCTGAATCCACGGAGATTACTTTACCAAAATTACAACTAGGTGTAGCACGGAACTTTGTGCTAAGTGAGGATTTTAATTTATTGACCGAAGCGAATATCCATACTCGCTTTGCCGAAACAAACGATATTGTGTCCACCTCCTTTGCTAGCTTTACACCATCTGTTGGCTTCCAACTAAGTTACACCGACTTGGTTTTTGTAAGAGCAGGGATAGGCAACTTCCAGGACGAACTACAAATAGACGGAGGAGACCGCGTGAGCTTCCAACCTAATATCGGTATAGGATTTCACTATAAAGGAATTTCTATCGATTATGCATTAACCGATATTGGAGACCAAAGCGCTGCTCTTTACTCCAATGTTTTTTCACTTAGATTAGATCTAAGCATTTTTAAATAATACTTTACAGTGAGAAATCTAATACTACTTTTCTTTATATTCACCATTACTACCTCTTTCTCGCAAACCAGAAACCTTTCAGGCGAAGCGGAAATAAGTGTTCTTACTCTTGGACCTGGGAATTATCTTTATGACAAATTTGGACATAGCGCCATACGTATAAAAGATAAAGGCAATGACCTAGATGTTGTTTTTAATTACGGTACTTATGACTTTAATACTCCTAACTTTTACACCAAATTTGCACAAGGGAAATTGCTTTATAGCTTAAGTCTCTCCGACTTCGAGTCCTTTTACCAAGCCTATAAATCAGAAGATCGATGGATAACAGAGCAAGTATTAAATTTAAATATAGCTCAGAAAAAAGAAGTTTTTGATTTATTGGTAGAGAATACAAAACCAGAGAACAGAGAGTATTTATATGATTTCCTTTTTGACAATTGTGCTACAAAAATAAGAGACGTGTTCAGCATGGCACTAGGTAGTGACTTAGAGTACAATATAGATTTAGAAGAGGAGAAAAGCTATCGAGAATTAATTCAAGAGAACCTTCATTCTAATACTTGGGGAAGCTTAGGTATTGACTTGGCTTTAGGTGCACCGAACGACAGGATGGCAACCAAACTAGAGCAGCAGTTCCTTCCTAACTATGTACTAGAAGCAGACGCGCAAGCAAAGATTAAAACTAGCTCGGGAGAGTGGCAACCTTTTGTAAAAGAAACTAGAAAACTATACGAGCAACAAGAGGAGAAAAAAGATACAGGGTTCTTTTTCACCAGCCCTTGGGTAATATTTACTGTTTTTGGAGTTGGAATAGTCGTTCTCACTTTTCTAGATGTAACACGTAATAAGCGAACCAAGCCTATCGATATAACCATCTTCCTGTTAACTGGAGTTATCGGCGTAGTAATCGCGCTACTATGGTTTGCGTCCGATCACTCTGCCACCAAGTTAAATTATAATATCCTTTGGGCATTTCCCATTAGCTTGCTGTTTATACGAGCCATCGCTAAGGACCAATTTCATAAACGATTGGTACAATATTTAAACTTACTCTCCATCTTGATAGTGCTATTATTTTTTCATTGGATAACAGGTGTACAAAAATATCCACACCCCATCCTACCATTGTTGATAGGACTGTTGATAAGATATAGATATCTGATTAGATTCTATAGAAACGAACAAGCGAAAACCCTTACAAACAACTGATTACCAACACCAATAGCTGTTATACACAATAACAAACATCGACACCAATGAGTTTACTAACAATTGTTGATAACTGCTATATATAAGGTAGTAAGTGTATTTTTATGTATACTTACTAATAACTTTTACCTCAAAAATATTTTATGAATTATATCTCTGTTGAAAATATCAGCAAATCCTATGGAGAACGTGTTTTATACACGGATGTATCTTTTGGAATTAATGCTGGACAGAAAATTGGTTTTATCGCGCCCAATGGCTCTGGAAAAACCAGTTTACTACGCATCCTATCTGGAATAGAAAGCCCAGACTCAGGAGAAGTGAATACTCGAAACAACATCACGATTAGCTTTCTGCAACAAGATCCACAGTTCAATCCAAACATCAGCATAGAAGAGGCTATCCTTAGTTCGCCCAATCCCATATTAAAAACGATTAGCAATTACGAACGAGCCATCAAAAATCCTGAGGACACCGATGCCATGCAAGATGCTTTCGATGCTATGGAAGCGGCTCAAGCTTGGGATTTTGAAACCCAATACAAACAAATATTGTCTCAATTAAAACTAGACGATATAGACCAACGCATAAATACGCTAAGCGGTGGTCAAAAACGCCGATTGGCTTTGGCCATTGCTATCTTGACCGAACCAGATGTTTTATTACTAGATGAACCCACCAACCATTTAGATCTTGAGATGATCGAGTGGTTAGAAGCTTATTTTGCTAGAGAGAATATTACGCTTTTTATGATTACTCACGATAGGTATTTCCTTGAGCGAGTGTGTAATGAGATTTTAGAATTAGATGAGGGAGAGTTTTATAGCTATAAAGGAAACTACAGCTATTATTTAGAAAAACGAGAACATCGATTAGTTGCAGAAGAATCGGAAAGTGCCAAGGCAAAACAGCTATATAAAAAGGAGCTGAATTGGATGCGCACACAGCCAAAAGCGAGAGGCACTAAAAGCAAATCACGCATAAGCAATTTTGACTCTGTTCATGAAAAAGCAATGAAACGCCGACAAGAACATGAGGTAGAATTAGAGCTAAACATGGAGCGATTAGGGACTAAAATAGTCGAAATGCACAATGTTAGTAAGCGCTTTGGAGATAAATTGCTTTTCGAAAAATTCAACTACAACATCAAACCTGGAGAGCGAATTGGGATTATTGGGAACAATGGAACAGGGAAGTCTACTTTTCTACAAATACTTATTGGAGCAACCGAGAGCGATACTGGGAAAGTAGTAATAGGCGAAACAGTAAAGTTTGGATATTACAGCCAAGCTGGAATTAAAATAAAACCAGGACAAAAAGTAATTGATGTTATTCGTGAGTTTGGCGATTATATTCCACTAAAAAAAGGAAGACAAATATCGGCAGCACAGCTACTAGAGCGATTCTTATTCGACAGAAAAAAACAATATGATTACGTGGAAAAACTAAGCGGTGGTGAACAAAAAAGACTTTACCTGTGCACCGTACTCATCACCAATCCAAACTTCTTAATCTTAGATGAGCCTACAAACGACTTGGATATTGTTACGCTACAAATATTAGAAAGTTTCTTGTTGGACTTCCCAGGATGTCTCTTGGTGGTATCGCACGATAGGTTTTTTATGGATAAAATAATCGATCATTTATTGGTTTTTAAAGGAAATGGAAAGATAGAAGGCTTCTCTGGAAGTTACTCAGATTATCGTGAACACGAAGAGGAGCAGGTAAAAATACAACGCCAAACGCCAAGCTATGAAAAGCCTGTACAGGAAAAGAAAAAAACAGAAGCCAACACACTAACCTATAAGGAACGAAAGGAATATGGCAATCTGGAATCTAGAATAAATAGGCTGGAGATAGAAAAAGAAAAAATGGAGCAAGCTTTTGCCACAGAAGACTGGGATATGGAAACTATAAATGAAAAATCTAAAGAGCTGCAAGCGGTAATCGACGAGATAGAAGAGAAAACCGAAAGATGGTTTGAGCTGGGTTCTAAATTAGAAAACTAACAAAATCGATGTTGAAAAGAGTTTTAAATTACTTTCAATTTCTTTTTAAATCCACCAATCAACATGGAGTCCACTCCCCTTTTGTCTATTCATATTTAACAGAAGGGATTTACGACAGCAAAAAGCACTATAAAAGCTACAAAAAAAAATATCGACTGCTACAAGCCACGATAGAATACTTCCAAGTACAGGAAACATTTGGTAAGCCAGGATTTTCAACCTATCCGAGCACTGAGGATACAAAAAATATGGGTCAGGAAACATACCCTAAGCTTCATTACATAAAAGCTATAGAATCCTATACTTCAGATGATCTCAATCGACTAATAAAAAGCGTAGATAGAAGTACTATTCTCTATATCGACAGTCCACACAAATCAGCTAAAGCGCATGAAAATTGGCTCTCGCTTAAAGAAAATAAGAAATTCCATGTAAGCATAGATTTTTATACAGCAGGCATATTGTTTAAACGAGAAGAACAAGAAAAAGAACATTTTACTTTAAGAATGTAACAAAACAATAGAACAGACGTCTAAAAAGGGAACTGGAATACGTTATGGAGAAAAAGTACTTTTATAAAAATAGAAAATCCAAGCTTTTTATTTGGCTTGCTACGATTACACTCACTCTATTTATATTAAACAGACTATTTTCAAATAGTGATAATGGACTCACTAATAGTTTATATTTAGTTTTCTTGAGCCTAGCTTTTGTAATGCAATATTACCTCTATAAACGATGGTATATCAAAATAGATAACGATACTATCTTTATTAGAAAAAACAATTTATTTACTACAAAGGAAATTCCATTTACAGATATAGTTCAACAAAAAGTATTAGTTACTGGCGACTTAGAGCTTAAGTTACAGAATGAAAAAATGGAGATTTTAAAAGACCATCTAGAAGAAGTAGACTTTCGGGAAATACAAGACAAAATAATTAAAATAACACAATAACGCATGGCTACTACAAACCTGATAAATGTAAAGAATCTAACTAGAGATTTTCCTCTAGGGCAGGATATTATAAAGGTGTTGAAGGGAATAGACCTAGAGATTAATAAAGGCGAGTATGTAGCTTTAATGGGACCATCCGGCTCTGGCAAATCTACACTGATGAACCTTCTAGGTTGTTTAGACACCCCTACCAGTGGATCTTACCACCTAAACAGCAAAGACGTTAGCAACATGACGGACGATGAATTGGCTGAGATTCGCAACAAAGAAATAGGTTTTGTTTTTCAGACGTTTAACTTATTGCCGCGTACCACTGCCATGGATAATGTTGCGCTACCCATGATATACGCAGGGAAAAGACGAGCAGAATGTCGCATAAGAGCAGAAGAAGTTCTACGCGAAGTTGGATTAGGCGATCGAATGGACCACCATCCGAATCAATTATCAGGAGGACAAAGACAAAGAGTTGCTGTTGCACGTGCCATAGTCAACAAGCCTTCTATAATTTTGGCCGATGAGCCTACAGGAAACCTGGACTCCAAAACTTCTTTGGATATCATGAACTTGTTTAAAGCTATACATGATCAAGGAAACACCATCATCCTGGTAACTCACGAAGAGGATATCGCAGAAAACGCGCACCGAATTATTCGACTTCGCGATGGTTTAATAGAAAGTGATACAAAAATAAAGTAATGCATACAATCCTATTTTTAGATTTTTTACCAAACGACCTAAGCACTATTATCATAATCGCAATAGTCCTATTCGTAGTAGCTATATTATGGTCGCTACGTACAAGTAAAAATCAAAAGCGTAGAAAATCTCGTAGTTTTAAAGAAAGGTATTATCAAAAACGAGAAGAAAACGAATAAACTCGGCAAGGAAATTCCTTTGTACTTTTATATATTTCTATTTAATAGAGCCATTAAATAATTGTATGTTTACTTGAAAACAACAACATATTTTTATGAAGATATATACTAAAACTGGTGACAAAGGCACCACGGCCTTAATCGGTGGCACACGCGTACCCAAACACCACATTCGCATAGAAAGTTACGGAACGATAGACGAGCTGAACTCCAACATTGGTTTGGTGCGTTCGCAACCAGAAATCGATCCTACATCTAAGGACACCTTAACACTCATACAAAACAAGCTTTTCACCCTCGGTGCTACCTTGGCTACCGACCCTAAAAAAGCGGTTTTAAAAAGTGGAAAAGAACGCTTAAACATTCCAAGAGTTACCGAACAGGACGTTGCTTTGTTAGAGAATGAGATAGACAAAATGAATATAAACCTTCCACCTATCACCCATTTTGTTCTGCCAGGCGGAAATAACATAGTGGCATTTTGTCATATAGCAAGATGCGTTTGTCGTCGTGCAGAGCGGATTACCACACATTTGGCAGAGAATGAGGAGGTGGATCCAACCGTAATTCAATATTTGAATCGATTATCGGACTATTTGTTTGTATTGGCACGAAAGTTGTCCTATTCGACGCAAGCGGAGGAAGTTAAGTGGATTCCTGAGAAGTTATAATCCAGCACCAAAAAAAGAAGCCTTTAACTTGCTTTTATGTTCTTATTTATAAAATTTAGAGAGAAATATTCGGCAATTACATTTGTATATGTCATAAATAATTCTATTTTTGCAAAAACAACAAAATTATTATGTACTGGACTTTAGAATTAGCATCTTATTTAAGTGATGCACCATGGCCTGCTACAAAGGATGAATTAATTGATTATGCAATCCGTACGGGAGCACCACTAGAAGTAGTGGAGAACCTACAAGCAATAGAAGACGAAGAAGATGATTCTTATGAATCTATCGAAGAGATTTGGCCAGATTATCCCACAGGTGAAGACTTTCTGTGGAATGAAGATGAATATTAATATTTTTTAAGCATACTTAAAAAAGTCTCTTTTTAATAAGAGACTTTTTTTTTGACCTATAATTCAGGATATGATTACTGAAATAGTTGGGTAAGGTGTATTTTTTATATTATTTTGCAAGGAATATAAATCGATGCCCTTTTGCCCTTTTTATACTAGCGAAACTAAAGAGTAGTGACGCTTAAAACAACACATTACCTATGAAGTTTTTAGATACTATATTAAAACTTTTCGTTGGAGATAAATCCAAGAAAGACATCAAGGAAATCCAACCGATAGTAGACGAAATAAAAAAGCTAGAGCCTAGCGTGGCTGCTTTATCTTTGGATGAATTACGAGCGAAGTCCGTTGCTTTTAGACAAGCGATACAGGATGCGCAAAAAGATATCCAAGCAGAGATAGATTCTTTGCAGAAAAAAGCAGATACCACCACAAGCATAGACGAAAAAGAGACACTCTATAAAAGCATAGATGATTTAAAAGACAAAAGCTATGAAGAGGAGAAGAAAGCGCTAGATAAGATACTTCCAGAAGCGTTCGCTGTAATCAAAGAGACAGCCAAACGCTTTACCGAAAATGAAACCCTAGAGGTTACTGCCACGGCATTTGATCGAGAGCTATCTGGGTCAAATGATTATGTCACTATAGAAGACGACAAAGCCATCTGGAAAAACACATGGGAAGCCGCTGGGAATATGGTTACCTGGAATATGATTCACTACGATGTGCAGCTTATAGGTGGTGTAGCACTACACCAAGGAAAAGCAACAGAGATGCAAACGGGAGAAGGTAAAACCTTAGTTGCTACTCTACCAATTTATTTAAACGCCCTTGCAGGAAAAGGAGTCCACTTAGTTACAGTAAACGATTACCTTGCTAAAAGAGATAGCGAGTGGATGGGACCTTTGTTTGAATTCCATGGTCTGAGCATAGACTGTATAGATAAGCACCAGCCAAACTCTGCAAGCCGTAGAGCTGCCTATAATGCAGATATTACTTACGGAACCAACAATGAATTTGGTTTTGACTACTTGCGTGACAACATGGCACACTCGCCAGAGGACTTAGTACAACGTCCACATCACTACGCTATAGTCGATGAGGTAGACTCTGTATTAATCGACGATGCACGTACCCCTCTTATTATATCAGGACCTGTTCCAGACGGAGACCGCCATGAGTTCAACGAATTAAAACCGCAAATAGAAAACCTAGTAAACCTTCAACGTCGCTATTTAACTGGTGTTTTAGCAGAAGCTAAAAAGAAGATAGCAGAAGGAGATGAAAAAGAAGGCGGTTTCTTATTACTACGAGTATATCGTGGATTACCTAAAAACAGCGCACTTATTAAATTCCTATCAGAAGATGGAATTCGTGCGATCCTGCAAAAAACAGAAAACTACTATATGCAGGATAATAACAAGGAAATGCCTATCGTAGACGAAGAGCTTTACTTTGTTATTGAAGAGCAGAACAACCAAATAGACCTTACCGATAAAGGTATAGAAGTGCTTTCCGGAAAAGATAATCCGAATTTCTTCGTGATGCCAGAGATGGGTACAGAAATAGCTCGAATAGAAGCTAGAAAACTGCCACCAGAAGAAGAAGCACAGCAAAAAGAGGAGTTATTCCGTGATTTTGGTATAAAAAGCGAACGAATTCACACCCTTAGTCAGTTATTACGCGCTTATACACTTTTCGAAAAAGACACTGCTTATGTTGTAATGGACAACAAAGTAATGATTGTAGATGAGCAGACTGGACGTATGATGGACGGTAGACGTTATAGCGATGGACTGCACCAGGCTATAGAAGCTAAGGAAAACGTAAAAATTGAGGCAGCAACTCAAACTTTTGCAACCGTTACCTTACAAAACTACTTCCGTATGTATCGCAAACTGTCTGGAATGACAGGTACTGCCGTTACCGAAGCAGGAGAGTTATGGGAGATATACAAGTTGGATGTAGTGGAAATTCCTACGAACCGTCCACTTGCAAGAGAAGATAAACAAGACAAGGTTTACAAAACCAAAAGAGAAAAATATAATGCAGTAATAGACGAAGTAGTAAGTCTATCAGAAGCTGGGCGACCAGTACTTATCGGTACTACTTCTGTAGATATTTCTGAATTACTTAGCCGCATGCTTAACATGCGTGGCATAAAACACAACGTACTTAACGCTAAGCGTCACCAAAAAGAAGCAGAGATTGTTGCAGAAGCAGGTAATCCTGGAATTGTAACCATTGCAACCAACATGGCTGGACGTGGTACGGATATTAAATTAAGTCAAGAGGTAAAAGATGCTGGTGGGCTTGCCATTATAGGTACCGAGCGACATGACTCTAGACGAGTAGACAGACAGTTACGTGGTCGTAGTGGACGTCAAGGAGATCCTGGAAGCTCCCAGTTTTATATTTCCCTAGAAGACAACCTAATGCGTTTGTTTGGTGGAGATAAAATCTTTAAGACAATGGACCGCTTTGGTGGCCTGCAAGAAGGAGAAGTAATTCAGCATCCTATCATTTCAAAATCTATTGAAAGAGCACAGAAGAAGGTAGAAGAGAATAACTTTGGAGTTCGTAAACGACTATTGGAGTACGACGATGTTATGAACGCCCAACGAGAGGTGGTATACAGACGCCGTTACAATGCATTGTTTGGAGAGCGCTTGCAAATCGACATTGCTAATATGATGTACGATACCGCAGAGTTGATCTCTGAGCAAAACAAACTCATGCACGATTACAAAAACTTCGAGTTTGAATTAATGCGATATTTCGCTATGTCCTCTCCTGTAACCGATACAGAATTCGGAAGCCTATCGGTAACCGATTTGGCAGACAGAGTATATCAAGCTGCATACAGACATTACGGTGAGAAAATGGCTAGCAATGCCGCCGCTGCTTTCCCAGTGATTGCAAACGTATATGAAAACCATAGAGATAAGTTTAAACGTATATTAGTTCCATTTACCGATGGCGTAAAAACATTAAACGTCTCTACAGATTTAGAAAAAGCGTTTGAGACAGAAGGAAAACAATTAATATTAGATTTCGAAAAGAACATTACGCTTGCCATTATAGATGATGCATGGAAAACACATCTACGCAAGATGGACGAGCTTAAGCAATCGGTTCAATTGGCCGTACACGAACAAAAAGACCCGCTCCTTATTTATAAGTTCGAGGCGTTCGAGTTATTTAAGCTGATGCTAGATACCATAAATAAAGATGTTATCTCGTTCTTGTTCAAAGGAGAGTTACCTAAGCAAGATGAAGAGCAAATAAGAGATGCGCAAGAAGTTCGTAAGCCAAGAGAAAACCTACAGGTTCAAAAAGAGGAAGTTCTAAATATGGACGAACGTGCTGAGCAAGCTAGACAAGCTGGGCAAAGCGCACAACCTCAGCAACAACAAGTAACAGAAACTATTGTTCGCGACCGACCTAAGATTGGAAGAAACGACCGTGTTACTATCCAAAACATTAAAACTGGCGAAAAGAAAAAGATTAAGTACAAACAAGCACAACCTCTCATTGAAGCTAATGAGTGGGTTTTGGTTGAATAATGTAAAATAACATTTTACTAATAAAGGTTCCCTTTCAATTTTGAGAGGGAATTTTTTATTATGCTTCTATTTTAAATCCTGAATAAAAAGAAGCTTATAACTTAAATGAATTGGGCAGTTAACTAAGTAGGGAATAATAAAATTTCGTTGGGAAGGGGAACTATCGATATAGATAGATTTTCAATACTAAATGAGATACGTTGTTTGTTTAAGGCTATTCCTCATCACTAAGCCAATTAAACACTATTTTCACATTGTCGCGCATCGCATTGGAATACGGACAGATTTCATTTGCAGCATAAATCAACTTAGTTGCTTCTGCTTCAGAAAGATCCGGTAAATAACAATCTAAAGATATTTCAAGTTGAAACTTGCGCGTAGCATCGCGTTGTAAACTAACTTTAGAAGTAACAGAGAAGTTAGGACGGAGCTCTATTTCCTGTTGCTCCGCTAGCAATTCCAACAAATTTCCAAAGCATGCACTGTAAGCCGCTCCAAATAATTGTTCTGGATTTGTTCCTTCTCTTTTTCCTCTCCCGAGGTAATCATAAGAGGTTAATGGCAATTGGATGCATCCATTTACCGATTTTACCCGTCCATTTCGACCTCCCATAGCAATAACCTTTGCTGTGTGTAATGTCTTCATAAATTCATATTTTAAGTATATTTATATTTAATAAGATATAAGGTATAATAAGTTTATATTACAAAACCCATTTATAGCAAAATTAACATAATTTTGAACGATAAAAACAAAATACAAGGCTCTTTACAAGAGAAAGATGGTGTGAATAAACCTCACACCATCAATATAGATAAAGTAAAGGCAATGAAAATAAAACAGAAGCCGAATATGGACGCTAAAGTTCTTTCGGATCGAATTATCGATGGCGATATTGTTGCGTTAAGCCAAGCTATTACTATTATAGAAAGTACCGCTATTAAGCATCAAAACCTAGCAAAAGAAATCCTACAAAACTGTTTGGCTGCAAACAAACCATCCATTCGTATAGGAATTACTGGTGTACCTGGAGTTGGCAAGAGTACTTTTATAGAGAGTTTCGGTACCCTCTTAACCTCCAAAGGATATAAAGTGGCAGTACTTGCAGTAGATCCGAGTAGCTCTATTACAAAAGGAAGTATTCTAGGAGATAAAACTCGCATGGAATCTTTGTCTAAAGACCCGAACGCTATCATACGACCTTCCCCAGCAGGAGAATCCCTTGGTGGCGTAGCACGTAAGACAAGAGAAACCATTATACTCTGTGAAGCTGCTGGATTTACTCACATTCTAGTAGAAACAGTAGGCGTTGGACAAAGCGAAACCATGGTGCACTCTATGACAGATTTCTTCTTGTTGCTAAAACTAGCTGGTGCCGGAGATGAATTACAAGGAATAAAACGTGGGATAATGGAAATGGCCGATCTCATTTTAATAAACAAGGCCGATGGCGATAATGAAGTTCCTGCTCGTAGAGCAAAAGCAGAGTTTAATCGCGCACTACACCTTTATCCAGAAAAGAAATCAGGATGGAAACCTACTACCCTAACCTGTAGTAGTTTACATAATGTAAGGATAGACAAGGTTTGGGAGAAGATAGAAGAGTATCAGACCCTTACAAAACAAAACAAGTCTTTCGAAAACAAGCGAAAAGAACAAAACAGATTCTGGCTAATGCAAACCATTGAAGACCAACTAAAGCAACGCTTCTATGCAAGTCCAAAGGTAAAGCAAGCTCTGAAAGAAAAGATAAAAGCGGTGGAAGAACAACGACTTACTCCGTTTGAGGCTGCGCAGTACTTATTAGATTTAGATGAGAATAAGTTATAAACAGAGCCCCATCTAATCGGAAAATAAATAGGTGCTTAAATCATCTAAGCTTAGTTTACATTTAAAAAGAACTACTTTTATATTTTCCAATATACTTATGCAAGATCTAACTATCCTAATTCCAGTTTACAACGAACAATACAATCTGCCGAGAGTAGAAAAAGAATTATCTGCATATTTAGAAATAGCTCTAATACCTAGTCAAGTTCTTTTTATAAATGATGGCTCCACAGATGCTAGCAAGGCAATGATAAAAGAGATATGCAAGCGAAATCCTAGTTTTTCTGCATTGCATTTTACACAAAATTTTGGACTCAGCGCTGCGCTAAAAGCAGGATTTGATGCTGCAAAAACCGAGTTTATTGGGTATATAGATGCTGATTTACAAACGACTCCTATGGATTTCAATTTACTATTAGCTCATAGAGAGGATTATGATTTGATAACTGGCGTGCGTGTAGATAGAAAAGACTCTTTTGTAAAACGCATCTCTTCGAAAATTGCTAATAGTGTACGACGAGCATTTACACAAGATGGAATGGACGATACGGGCTGTCCGCTGAAAATCCTAAGAACCTCGTATGCCAAACGCATACCTATGTTTAAAGGCTTACATAGGTTTCTACCTGCAATGATTCTCTTGCAAAATGGTAACGTTCTACAAGTCCCTGTAAGGCATTTCCCTAGAATTGCAGGAGAAGGAAAGTTTGGGCTAAGGAATAGATTAGTAGGACCATTAATAGACTGCTTTGCCTATAGGTGGATGAAGCGAAAATACATCTCCTATGAATTAGAAAAAGTGGACAATGAATGATTTCGGGATATATGCCATAGGGTTTACTGCGCAACTGCTCTTTTCGTCTAGACTAATTGTACAATGGATACTTTCTGAGAAAAAGAAAGAAGTAGTTACCCCAAGTCTATTCTGGAAGTTGAGTATCCTCGCTTCAATCTTGCTTTTTGTTTATGGCTTTTATAGAAAGGATTTGCCCATTATGCTAGGACAAACGCTCACTTATTATATCTATATAAGAAATCTTCAGCTTCAAAAGGAATGGCAAAAAGCATCTATTCTTTTTCGCTCACTTCTACTCATAGGCCCAATAGCTCTATTGCTGTTTGGGATAACTCAAGGAAACTTAGATTGGAGCAAACTCACCAATAAAGAAAACATAACCCCTTGGCTATTGCTTCTAGGCGTGCTTTCGCAAGTGTTTTTTACTTTTAGATTTCTATACCAATGGATTTATTCCGAAAGAATAAAAGTTTCGGAGCTCTCTATTGGCTTTTGGCGATGGAGTGTAGCGGGTGCAGGGCTGATTCTTATCTATGCTGTTTGTCGTAAAGATCCCATATTATTCTTAGGACATGGAAGTGGCATGCTAATTTACATTCGCAACATTATAATCTGGCAAAAGCAAAAAAAGAGTGCTAAAAAACATCTAGGTTAAGTGCTTTTTAGTCTTCCGAATACCGTTCTAATTCTCTTTCATAAAAAGCCATCGCTTCTTCTATCAACTTATGACCATCTGCTTGCACTTCTTCTTGATCTTGCGCACTAAACTCCTCCATCCATTCTATATCTCCATCGGCAACATTCAATGCAAACCTTGGATATTCTAAATGAACGATATAAGTATCTTCTGGATAATCTGTATTATCTCCTAATAAAAACTTGGGTAATTCCATAGGCATCGTTTAATGTAATATGTTTTCCAATAAAAATTTAAAGCTACTATCTTCTATCTAATAAAAATAACTATACGGCTATTTCTTTATCGCGAATCAACTTCTTTGTCAATCTATTAAAACGTAGGTATAGCAAAGTACCAGAGAAAGTCAATCCAGTCAATAATCCAATCCAAATTCCCATACTAGCCAATTCGGTATAAGCGCTTAAATAATAAGAGATAGGGAAGGCTATTAACCAGTAGGATATAAAAGTGATAATCGTAGGAATCTTAACGTCTTGCATACCGCGTAATACGCCCAATGCAACAACCTGAACGGTATCGGATATCTGAAAAATAGCGGAGATAAATAATAAGGAAGAAGCGATTGCTACCACTTCCATATTGTCTTTTAATTGAGATACATCGTCTAAGTCTAAGTAAAGCTTAGGGAATATTTTATTTCCAAGCATAAATACTGCTGCAAAAATAAAAGCAGTTATAAGGGTTAATAAGAACATAGACTGTGCTATTCTGCGCAGCTCTTTATATTTCTTCAATCCAACCTGGTTCCCAACTCTAATCATTGCAGCTACTCCGAATCCAGAGGCCACCATAAATGTCATGGACGATAAGTTTAAAGCAATTTGATTCGCCGCTTGTGCATTCTTGCCCAATGCACCGGATAACCAAACAGAAGCGGTAAATATTCCCATTTCAAAAAACATCTGCATGCCCGACGGAATTCCTAAATTAAGTAGCTTCTTTACTTTATCTTTTTGAAGGCTAAATAACTTTAAATCAGTTACGTACCCCGAAGACTTTTTATCTCTATACAACAAGATATATAAATAGATAACCATCACTACTCGCGAAGCTAAGGTCCCTACTCCTGCTCCTATTACACCCCATGCAGGTGCGCCGAATTTTCCAAAAATAAACATGTAGTTTAGCAGGATATTTACCCCGTTTGCAAGAAACGTTGCATACATCGGATACTTCGTCATAGACAGTCCATCGCTAAACTGCTTTAACGCCTGGAAAATGATTAATGGGATTAGAGATACAGCAATTAAATCTAGATATGGCATGGCTAAATCTACCACTTCCTTTGGTTGGTTCATAGAGTACATAACAGGCTTGGCTACTAGTAATACTCCTAATAAGAAAATGGCTAAAATAGTACATAGCACCAATCCGTGTTTAAAAGCAGACTTACCTCCTTCTCTATTTTCTGCAGCATCTGCTTCTGCAACAAGTGGTGTGATTGCGGTTGAGAAGCCTATTCCCAACGACATAG
This sequence comes from Flavobacteriaceae bacterium, assembly GCA_035307105.1. Lineage (GTDB taxonomy): Bacteria > Bacteroidota > Bacteroidia > Flavobacteriales > Flavobacteriaceae > JAJYTI01. Next base: position 10,668 of record DATGMW010000021.1, on the reverse strand, counting down.
CAACAAACATAAAGCTGTTACCTAAAGAAACTGCAGCCAATTCGGCCGATCCTAACTGTCCCACCATAATATTATCTATCAAGGCTACCAAAGTATGCCCTAACATTCCGAATATAACCGGCGTGGCCAATCGAATATTATATCTAAACTCTCTTGTGTATCGTGCTAACAAATCAAAAATTAATTTTAATACAATCTGCAAATATACTCCTATTCTATCTTCTACCCCTCAATATAAAGTCTTTCTAAAAAATAATAAACCGCCCACTTTATTTTAAAGTGAGCGATTTATGTGTTAACCAAGCAGGAAGGCCTTTAAGAATCCAACAATAAATAACTTCACTCTCCTCTAGCTACTCGTTTTTTAACTCTTGACGATATTCTTTTAATTCCTGTTTTTCCTCTTTATCTAACTCGGGTTTTCGTATATCGCTAAAAAGCTTTAATCGTTTTAGCAATATAGACGCTACAAGTGCTCGTGCAGTATGTTTACTATCTGAAGGTATCACATACCAAGGAGCATATTCCGTAGAGGTTTTATTTATCGCTTCTTCATAGTGCTGTTGGTACTCATCCCAAAACTGTCGCTCTTCTACATCGTTTGATGAAAACTTCCAATTATGTTTCTTTTTCTCTAACCTTCTTAAAATCCTATTCTTTTGCTCTTTTTTAGAGACATGTAAAAAGAACTTAAATACTATTGTTCCATTCTCTGTAATATGTTTCTCGAAGTTGCGAATTTGTTCAAAGCGTGATTCCCAAAAATCTGGAGTAATATCTTCTACATTATCTATATTAGGTAAGTTTTCTTGTAATACGATGTCTGGATGCACTCTTGCAACCAAAACATTCTCATAATGGGTTCTATTAAACACAGAAAACATACCTACTCGCGGTAAAACCAAATAATGCCTCCAAAGGTAATCATGATCTCGCTCCTCTTCAGACGGCACTTTAAAGCTATGTACTTTAATACCCGATGCATTAAATCTTTTAAACACCTCTCTTATCAAACTGTCTTTACCAGCGGTATCCATACCTTGAATACATATAAGTACTGAGTACTTTCCAAAGGCATATATCTTTTCTTGTATTTGGGCTAATGCTTTTCGAGTTTCTTTTAAATGTCGCTTCGCCTCCTTATTTTTAATATCTAATTTGGTTGGCAAATCGGATATACGGATAGGCTTAATAACTTTTAAATTATTTAAACTTACAGGCTCCATGTTTATTTATTTGTTTGCAAACTGTTGCACATCCGAAGCGCTAATAGTCTCCTCGCCCAATATCAACAACCGCTCCACCACGTTTCGGAGTTCTCGAATATTCCCCGTCCAATCGTATTTCTTAAGCTTCTCTATCGCTTCTTTAGAGAATTTCTTTTTGGTCATTCCTTGCTGGTCGCTTATCTGTTTTACAAAATGCGTTATAAGCAAGGGTATATCTTCTCTTCTATCATTTAGCGCAGGTACTTCTATGAGTATTACAGCCAATCTATGATATAAATCTTCTCTGAATCTGCCTTCTTCTATTTCCTTTTTTAAGTCTTTATTGGTAGCAGCCAGTACGCGTACATCTACTTTAATATTCTTATCACTTCCTACTCTTTGGATTTGATTTTCTTGTAAAGCACGTAGTACTTTAGATTGAGCTGATAAACTCATATCTCCTATCTCATCAAGAAACAGTGTTCCGCCATTGGCAGACTCAAATTTTCCTTCTCTATTTTTAACTGCAGAGGTAAAAGCTCCTTTTACATGTCCAAAAAGTTCACTTTCTATTAGTTCTGCAGGAATTGCAGCACAGTTCACCTCTATCATAGGCGCTTTATTTCTTTCGCTCTTCTCATGCAGCCAATGGGCTACCAACTCCTTTCCTGTACCATTAGCACCAGTAATAAGCACACGAGCATCTGTTGGTGCCACTTTGTCTATCATCTGTTTTATTTTCTGAATAGACTCTGCTTCCCCCACCATTTCGTACTTCTTGCTCACTTTCCGTTTTAAACGCGTGTTTTCCTGCACTATTTGTTTTCTGTCAAGTGCGATTCTAACGGTTTGTAAAAGTCTGTTTAAATCGGGTGGTTTCGATATATAATCAAAGGCGCCCAATCTCATGGTTTGTACCGCTGTCTCTAAATCGCCATGTCCAGATATCATTACGAAGTGCGTGTCTGGACTTAGTTTTTTGCCTTTTTCTAAGACTTCTATCCCATCCATTTTAGGCATTTTAATATCACATAGGACTAAATCAATAGTTTCTTTTTGTAATATTTCCAAACCTTTTATACCATCCTCGGCATCGAATATTTGGTGTTTGGGAAATTCTTCTGCAAGAATATTGTGTAACACCCTACGTATCGACGCTTCATCTTCTATAATAAGTATTTTTGACATGTATTGCTTTTAATATTTTCTAGTTTTTCCGTTTGCCTAAGTGACTTAGTATTTCAACCACTTCATCATATCCTTATAAGATGGTTTTTTACCATATACAAGAATTCCTACTCGGTATATTTTTGCTGCAAACCATAGTATCCCTATAAATGTAGCAAATAAAATTAATACTGAAACTAGCTGCGCCCAAATCGGTACACCGAACGGAATACGCATTAGCATAACCACAGGAGAGGTAAGCGGAATATAGGAGAATACCTGTGACACTACGCCATGTGGTTCCTCCATAACGGTGAAGAATCCAACATAAACCGCTATCATCAATGGCATTAGTATTGGCATCATAAACTGCTGTGAATCAGCATCGTTATCCACTGCAGCACCAATAGCTGCATATAAAGAAGCGTAAAGTAAATAACCTCCGATAAAGAAGAGCAAGAACATGATGAATAAGTTAAGCAATGGCAATTGAAGAAGCTCTGCTAATCCACCTTGAAGCACTTGCGCAATCTGATTGGTTTGCTCTAAACTCATCTCGGATGTCATACTCGCAGAAGTATCTATTCCAAACACACTGCTTCCAATACCACCTAATACCACCAATAAGATGACCCATATTGCAAACTGAGTGATTCCTGCTAAAGCAGTACCGAATACCTTTCCTAACAACAACTTCATAGGAGAAACGGAAGAGACGATTACTTCGATAACTCTACTAGACTTCTCTTCTATAACGCTACGCATAATCATGTTTCCATAAATTATGATGAACATAAAAAGCAAGTATCCAGCTGCTCCTCCAAAAATGAGTTTTAATCCAGAAGACATTCTAGAACTTTCCTCTCCTTTAAAACTTTCTAGACGTAGGTTAACATTCAATCGCAAAGACGCTAAGTAATCTGCATCTAAACCTACTTCTTGTACTTTCAGTAAATTTACTTTCTGTTCTATAGCGTTCTCTATGTTATTTATAAAAGATAAGGAAGGCGTTCCGTCTGAATAAAATTCTATTTTCTGACTTAAGTTTTCTAGGTTCTCTGCCTTTGGGATATAAAGCAAGCCATATAGATCGGATTCTTCCGTCAATATTTTGGACTCTTCCAGATCTACATTTTCTAAAAAAGTGTATTTATATTGGCTTCCGCTGACCAGTTCATTTTGAAACAAGCCACTTTCGTCATACACATTTATATGCCTTTCGGTTTCTTTATTTTTGTAGGACAAATATCCGATTAAAGCTGCCATTCCAAGCATTAATATGGGACTAAGGAAAGTCATTATAATAAATGACTTATTGCGAACCCTATTTATATATTCTCTTTTTGTAACAAGCAGTAAGTGATTCATAGTCTTAGTTGTTTTTCACAGTTTGGATAAAAATGTCGTTGGCAGTTGGAATAACCTCTTCAAAATGGGTCACTCTACCTAATTTACTTGCAAAAGAAAGAAAACCATTGGTATCTGCTTCTTCTAGTTGCACCTCCAGCTTTAACTCTTCGTCAATACTTTTAAAGTTTGTAGGCAATGCAGGATATGCATTTTCCATAACTTGCTTCGCCTCGGCCTTATTGTCTGTAAGCAATCCTAAACGGAACGTATTGGTTCTATAGGCACGTTTTATATCTAGAAGTTTTCCTTGTAGAATACATTTTGATTTATTGATCAGTGCGATATATTCGCAAAGCTCTTCTACAGATTCCATTCGGTGTGTAGAGAAAATGATGGTAGCACCTTTCTCGCTCAACTCTAATATTTCGTCGCGAATCAACTCTGCATTAATCGGGTCGAACCCACTAAAAGGCTCATCGAAAATCAAAAGCTTTGGTTCGTGAACTACGGTAACAATAAACTGTATTTTCTGGGCCATTCCTTTGGACAGTTCTTGAATTTTTTTATCCCACCAATCTATTATATTTAGCTTTTTAAACCAAAACTTCAACTTTTCTATAGCATCTGCTTTTGTCATCCCTTTTAATTGCGCAAGGTAAACCGCTTGTTCTCCTACTTTCATAGAGTTATATAAACCTCGTTCTTCAGGCATATAACCAATGTCCTGTACATGAAGTTTTTTAAGCGGTTGGTCTTCAAACAATACCTCTCCAGCATCTGGAAGTATGATTTGGTTTACAATTCGCAACAAGGTTGTTTTCCCAGCTCCGTTAGGGCCAAGCAATCCAAAAATACTACCTTCTGGCACGCTAAGGCTTACATCGTTTAATGCTTGATGTTCGCCAAAGGATTTGGATACGTTTTTAATATCTATAATAGGGTTCATATATTTTTCTCTAAATAGGTGTTTAATATAGTGCGTATTACGATTAATTTATGGAGCACAAATTAACACAAAGTAACCTAGAAATGTTACTTTCATCCCTCTTTTTTGCCTTGTAATCCAATTTCAAAATGGTCTAGAATAGAAATTCCCAACAACTCTTGGTCATTGGGAATTTCTATTCACTCAAATATTTACTCGAGAAAATCGTGTGGTTAAGAAAACATATCCTTTACACGCTCAAAAAATGATTTATCACTCTTATTCGGGCTAGGTTTAAAATGATCGTCTGCTTTCATTTTCTCAAAAAACTCACGCTGTTCTTTATTTATAGTTTGTGGTGTCCAAATATTCACATGCACAAGTAAATCTCCTTTACCATAGCCGTTTATGTTTGGAATTCCTTTACCTCGTAAACGTAAAGTTTTTCCACTTTGAACACCAGCATCTACTTTTATACGTAGTTTACCATCTACCGTATCTATTTCTTGAGAGCTTCCCAATACTGCATCGGATAGACTTATATATAAATCGTAATGAATGTTATCTCCTTCTCTTGTCAGACTTTCGTGTGGAATTTCTTCGATAAGAACCAGTAAGTCGCCCGATACACCATTGCCTGGCGCTTCGTTTCCTTTGCCGGACATCTTCAGTTGCATACCATCTACTACTCCTGCAGGAATATTAATGGATACCGTTTCTTCTATTTGTTTTAATCCTTGCGAATCGGAACCAGGCTCACGCTGATCTATAGTTTGTCCAGCACCGCTACAAGCACCACATGGCGCAGAGGTTTGCATTCTTCCTAGAATTGTGTTTTGAATTCTGGTTACATAACCAGATCCATTACAAGTAGGACAAGTTTTGTAGGTAGTACCTTTAGCTACCACACGCCTTTTCAGCTTTATCTTTTTCTCTACTCCCTTGGTAATTTCTTCTAGTGTAAGTTTAACTCGAACCCGCATGTTGGTTCCTTTGGCTCTAGCTGCGCCGCGTTGGCCTCCAAAACCACCAAAACCTCCACCACCAAAAATGTCTCCAAACTGGCTAAATATATCGTCCATATTCATGCCACCGCCACCAAAACCACCAGCTCCTCCTTGGAAGCCTTGATGACCAAACTGGTCGTAACGCGCACGTTTATCTGGATCGCCTAAAACTTCATAAGCTTCCGCTGCCTTTTTAAACTGTTCTTCTGCCTTCTCATCATCAGGGTTCTTATCGGGATGATACTTAATGGCTTTCTTTCTATAAGCTCGTTTTATATCACTTTCCGATGCATCCTTGGACACCTTTAAAATGTCATAATAATCTTCCTTCATAATAATCTTTATTGTCCAGTAACTACTTTAGGGTAGCGTAACACTTTATCTCCCAAAGTATATCCTTTCTCCACTACATCTACAATCTTGCCCACTAACTTTTTGCTCGGTGCAGGAACTTGCGTTATGGCCTCATGATATTCAGAATCAAACGCATCGCCTTGTTTAACCTCCATCTCCTTTAGTCCTTTGGCAGTTAAAATGTTTTTCATTTTACTTTGAATCAGTTCTACTCCTTTGTACATAGAGTCATCCTCCGATTTCTTAAGCTCTATAAGCGCTCTGTCAAAATCGTCTAATACGGGTAGCAAAGCTGACATAACTTCTTCGTTGGCAGACTTTCGAATATCTATAGACTCTCTAGCTGTACGTCTACGGAAGTTATCAAACTCCGCAAATAAACGTATAAACTTATCTTTTTCTTCGGCAAGACTTTCCTTTAACTCTTCCACCTCATCCTTTGACTCTTGTGGCTCTTGGATGGTTTCATCCTGTATGTCTTGATTGTGTTCCTGTTGCATCTGCTCTTGGGCAACAGTTTTTTTCTCTTCTTCTTTATTACTCATAATTCCAAACTGATAGGTTGTAAGAATTTTATATCTATTTGTCTTACGCAAAAGTACTGCCAAGCTTCACCTAGTGCCAGATTGTCACAAAGGATGTCATTTAATTTCTTGGCATTCGCATCTACCCATAGATATTGCATGCTAACTTAATTTAGAGTACTTTTGCATTCTTAAATTATAAAACAAATTTAGTTCATGAAAAAACAAATTTTAAATCTTTTCCTAGTTACTGCAGTTGCATTAGGAGCTGTTTCTTGTAAAAACAATCAAGAGAGCGCAGAAGAAGCCTTGGTGTTAGAGGAAGTTAACGAAGAAGTGACATCTAAAGACTTTGTGATAGATGCACAGAACTCTACGATTAAGTGGGAAGGTTATAAGCCAGGAACTACACACGACGGGCTTGTTGCGCTTCAAGAAGGAAAGTTTATCCTTAAAGACAAGCAGATTGTAGAAGGGAATTTTGTAATAGACATGGCGTCTATTGAAGTATTGGACTTAGAAGGAGAATATAAAGAAAGACTTGAAAATCACCTTACAGGTCACTTAGAAGGTACGGAAGGTCAATTCTTTGATGTAGGCGAATTTCCTACTGCTAACTTTAAAGTAAAAGGAACCTCTTTGGTAGATGGGACACCCTTTTTAGTTGGTGATTTAACTTTGAAGGAAAAAACCAACGAAGTAAGCTTTCCATTCGAGGTAGAGATGGTGGACAACCAAGTAGTATCCATTAAAACTGCACCTTTTATAATCGATCGTAGCAAGTGGGATATTAAGTTTAAGTCCAAATCTTTTTTCGAGAATTTAGGCGATAACTTTATTTCAGACGATATACAACTAGAAATAGAACTTGTAGCTAAAGTGCAGTAAGGCTATTTGACTTTGCCATAAATAAAAAGTAGCTGTCTTTTTAAAAAGACAGCTACTTTTTATTTATATAGTAATTAGTTTTACCTTTCCACTTCATTTCCGTTCTCCACCCAACCTTCATAGCCTACGTCTAGCTTATAGACGTTTTCAAAACCCAAGGACTCCAAAACCATACAAGCTTGCATGGACCTGTCGCCTGTTCGGCAATAGACATAATATGCTTTGCTTGGATCTAGCTTTTGAGTTTCCTCCATAAACTTAGGCGGATTCTCCACATCTATATTTATAGCATTCTTTATGTAGCCTTCCGCCACTTCGTCTTCTTTGCGCACATCAATAATTATCGCATCGGCATCTGCTTTAAGCTGCTCCTGCCATTGATCTAATGTAATATCCATAATCGTTCTTTTATTAATAACAAATGTAAGATTTTATTTGATTCTCTAAGATTTCTTTTCTTAGTTTATTTGATAGCTACTTCACCGATTCGCCCTATTATTCGCCTATGATTATATTTTTTTGTATGTTAGGTTTATTGTTTAATAAAATAATTTTTAAAATTCATGGGTAAAGGAGATAAGAAAACGAGAAAAGGAAAAATTTTTAGAGGTAGTTATGGAAAACTAAGACCTAGAAAGAAAAAGTCGAATTCCTCCTCGAAATAATACAAAAGACCGGTTTATCCGGTCTTTTTAGTTTTTAATAACGGTGGAATAACTGCTCGTTCTATACCCTTCTACTCTAACAATATATACGCCTTTCGGCAAATCGCTTAGGGTAATAGGAGCTTGTTTAAAATCCTTCAAACGTCTTCCTTGCAGAGTGTAAATAAAAATGCTCTTAATTTCATCTAAGGTTTCTATGTATAACCTATCTTTTACTGGATTTGGATAAAGAACAAATTCCAACCTAGTATTTTCACTTACTCCTAAGCTTTCTTGCACCACTAATTCTACAATACAAGAATCCACTAGTACATTGTCCGAGAATAAGTGGATCTCCACTTCGTACGAACCTTCAAAAAACACCGTGCCGGGTTGTGGACTCTGTTCAGTATATACTCCTCTCTGTCCGCAATAATCATCCAATTCTATTCCAAAACGACCTTCAAGTTTTGGCAGTATATATTGCCCTGCATTATTAAATCGCACAAAAATAGATTCTGTCGGACAGTGTAATTTAGGAACCATAGACGGAAGAACTTCAATCACTATAGAGCAAACCGAAACGTTTCCTGCGAGATCGGTTATGCGATAGGTTTCATAGTTCACTCCCACCATAAACGCTTCTCCAGAACCTACACCGCTTATCAAATCTATTTGGATATCTTCGGTATTGGAGCAATTATCCGATACGGTAGGCAAATCATAATGAACCGTAGTAAAACAACTATTTTGCTCTGCATAAACCAAGATCGGTTCTGCGCATTGGACATTTGGCGATTGTTTGTCCTCTACAATTACAAAAACCGAACATTGGGAGGTATTGCCAGAACTATCTGTTGCTTCAAAAATCAACTCGGTACTTCCTGTGGGAAAGAAGGCTCCAGATAATGGTCCACTTATTTGCGTTACCGTAGGATTCTCATCTGTTTCATCTACTGCATCTGGCATCAAAAAGTTTACATGAGCTCCACATGAATCGAAATCGGTGTAAACTTCTATATCGTTGTAACATAAAATAACTGGTGGTGTAGCGTCTACCACGCCGTTTCCTGTTAGAATTATATTGTCTAAAGCAAAGTCTTCTTCATGTGCGTTAACCGAAACAGAGATGCGTAAATCTAGCACAGAACCTGTATCCGGAATTTGCTTAGTAAATCTTTGCCTTAAATAATTTAAAGATTGGCCATCGCCAACGCCATCGAAGTTCGTGTCTTCTCTAAAAATGCCATTAAATGAATTGGAAGAAAAGTCTGCGCCTACAAAAGACAACAAGGGTTGGAATCCATTAGCATCTATTTGATATTCCACCAAAATAAAATCCCCAGCATCTATATGGCCAGGTTCATCGACATACTCCGCAAAATCTCCTTTAAAGATTAAGTCGGATATATTTTGAATATTTATATTCTCCCAAGTAATGGTGATTGGTAAGGATGCTCCCATGCCATTTAATCGCATTCCAGTTAAGTAATTACCAAAGAAGCCTTCGTATGGTTTAAGTCCAGATGGTGTGTTATCTCCACCAAAGTCATCGGTATCTCCTGTAATTCCAAAGTAAACACGATCGCCGTTAGAAAAAAATGGATGAGAGGTGGTAAAATTGGAAGTAGCATCAAAAGTATCATTTAGTATTTGCGCATTGGAAATACCCATGATCAACAACATAAAAGCAAAACACCTCCACTTATACATTTCACCTAATCTTTACATCGCTACTAAAGATACAGAAAAATAGAAGTATTTTGCTAGTATTATTTTGGCAAGGAATTTTTACCTTGTAAAAACAGGGCTATTAGCATCCGTTGTTTCTGCTTCACTGAATGCGTAGCCATCCACATCGAAGGATTTTATGCCATCTACATCTGTGATGTCGTTTTCCACTAAATAACGTACCATACTTCCTCTAGCTTTTTTTGCATAGAAAGCGATTATTTTGAGCTCCCCATTTTTAAAGTCTTTAAAAATAGGAGTAATCAAAGTAGACTTCAGCTTTTTTGTGTTTATAGATTTAAAGTATTCGTTGCTTGCAAGATTTACCAACAACTCCTCTGCTTCCATTTCTTCGTTAAGCATATCCGTAAGGGAATCTCCCCAGTACTCGTATAAATTAGGTGCCCCATTTACCTTTAGTCTAGTTCCCATCTCCAATCGATAAGGTTGCATCAAATCCAAAGGTTTTAGGATTCCGTACATTCCAGAGAGTATACGCAGGCGTTCTTGCAAAAGATCGAACTTATTTTTTGGTAAAGTATAAGCGTCTAGTCCAACATAAACATCTCCAGAAAAAGCAAAGATTGCTGGACGTGCATTTTCGGTAGTGAATGGTAATTCAAACTCACGAACACGCTCATAATTAAGATTGGTTAAATTGTCACTGATTTTCATTAAATCGGACATTTCCTTCTTACTCAAGCCTTTGAGCGTATTGTTTAACTCCTCTGCCTCTTTCGTGAATGTAGGCTGTGTATATTTATCTATAGGCAAAGCGGATTTGTAATCCATAGACTTTGCAGGGGAAACTAATATCTTCATAATCTGTTTTCTGTTTACAAACAAATATACAAAGATTAAAAGGCAATT
>DATGMW010000020.1:0-2115 GCA_035307105.1 Flavobacteriaceae bacterium | reverse complement strand
GTTATCATCGAGTTTTCCCTTGCTATCTTATCCGATCTCTTAGGTCGTTTAATCAACCTTACCGATGGATTAATAGGGGACTTGTACAGCAATAATTCTTCAGAGAAGATTATTCGGAAAACGAGCCAGCTTACCATTGCTCAATTGGAAGATCCAGTATTCTACGATAAATTAGAGCGTGCACGTACACAAACCAGTCAAAGAGTGGGCTTAATGAGCAATGTTCTTGGACAAGCAGAAAGCGTTATTTCTATGATTTCACTTATCGCTGGACTTATTTTCTTGGCACCTATTCTTATACTTATTTTGATTCTAAGCATTATTCCATCTTTTATAAACGAAGCTAAGTTTAGCTCCACTCGTTATTCTATTGCCAGAAGTTGGACGAGTGAACGTAGAGAGTTGGATTATCTCCGATTTATTGGAGCGAACAATCAAACAGCAAAAGAGGTGAAGCTTTTTGGACTTACTGATTTTATAGCAGCACGTTTCAAAGGACTATCTGATGAATATTACCAGATAAGCAAAAATCTTTCTGTAAAGCAGAGTTTATACGGTTCTCTATTCAACGTACTCGGTGTTCTTTCTTATTACGGAGCCTACATCTATATAATTTTACGTGTTATAGCAGGAGTCATTAGTATTGGAGAACTTACTTTCTTATCTGGTTCCTTTAACCGTCTGCGTAATAATTTACAAGGATTTTTCTCTCGCTTTACGCGAATTTCCGAAAGCGCCCTTTACTTGCAAGACTACTTTGATTTCTTGGATTTAAAAATCGAACAAACATCGGAGGATAAAACGCCATTACCTGAAAAGATTCAAATAGGCTTTGAGTTACGAGATGTACATTTTACCTATCCTGGAAGTAAAGAAAAGGTGTTGAAGGGAGTGAGTTTTACAATGAAAGCTGGGGAGAAAATCGCATTTGTCGGTCAGAATGGGGCAGGGAAAACCACTTTGATTAAACTTATTCTTCGGTTTTATGAACCTAGCCAAGGAGAAATACTACTGGATGGTATCAATATCAACAAATTCGATGTAGATGCTTATCGCAAACGTTTTGGAGTGATTTTTCAAGACTTTTTTAAATACGAATTTACTGTACGCGAGAATATCGCGGTAGGAAATATAGAGAAAGTAGCAGAAGACGAAATAATTCACGATGCCGCAACTAGAAGTCTTGCCGACGAAGTCATTAATGTGATGTACCATGGTTTGGAGCAACAATTAGGCAGACGTTTTGCCGAAGGACAAGAGTTGAGCGGTGGACAATGGCAAAAAATTGCTTTAGCTAGAGCCTATATGAAAGATGCGGACATTATGGTGCTTGACGAACCCACAAGCGCATTAGATGCTCAAGCGGAATACGATGTATTCGAAAGATTTATTGGCTTGACCGAAGGAAAAACCAGTATTATCATCAGCCATAGATTTAGCACCGTTCGAATGGCAGATAGAATCCTTGTGTTAAAAGATGGAAAAGTACTCGAACTAGGAACACATCAAGAACTGATGGCTAATCCTAATTTATATGCCAAGCTCTTTAAGCTTCAAGCAGCGGGATATCAGTAATGCAATCAGTTTTTAGAATTTTAATGAAAATAAAGCGTAGAATTAATAATCCAAACCTATAAAATTCATACTATTAGAGAATCTACAAATCATAAGAAGGATTATATCTATATTTTGTGATTTATAGCGGGTTTTCGAAGGGAAAGAATAGCTAGGATTTTGTATTTTGCAATTTAAATAATAAGATAAATGGTTTTAACAGTAGAAAATATTATTTTAATTGGGTCTATTCTACTAATTGCTAGTGTTTTAGCAAAGAAAATATCTGTTCGATTATCGGTTCCAGCCTTGATTATTTTCTTGGGTGTGGGTATGTTAGCGGGGACTGAAGGGTTATTAGGGATACAATTTGAGAATTACAAAACAGCGCAATTCATAGGAATAGTCGCACTGAACTTCATATTATTTAACGGAGGCTTATCTACCAGTTGGAAGAGTGTAAAACCCATATTATGGCAAGGTGCCATTCTCTCTACACTAGGTGTTTTGTTAACAGCTGCCAGTTTAGGAACGTTTATTTGGTGGTTATCGGACTTTTAT
>DATGMW010000019.1:0-15140 GCA_035307105.1 Flavobacteriaceae bacterium | reverse complement strand
GCTTCTATTGGAATATGGGTAGTGCTTACTATTGTTGGTATTATTATCTGGCTCCCACAATTGTTATCTGCTAGACGAAAAAAGAAAGCAACAGCAAAGGAAACCCTAGTCGATTCAAAACCAATTATTAAAGTAAACCTATTAAAATCTCGATTAGCTTGGGCAGTGACTATTTATATGGGATTGCAATCCTTAATGTATTATTGCTTTACGGCTTGGTTACCCAAAGTGGCACAAGATTGGGGCATGAGCATAGAGGCTTCTGGGTGGGTGTTGGCTTACGTACAATTTGCACAATTACCAACTACGTTTGTGGGATCTATTCTTGCTGCGAGAATGCGAGACCAGCGGTTTTTAAGTGCACTTACTGGCGTTTTATTTATTTTAGGAATTACAGGAATTCTTATCTTTAAAACAAAATATATTCTCCTTTGGTGTATTCTACTTGGTGTTGCCAGTGGATTGGCTTTTAGCTTATCCATGTTATTTTTCGTACTCCGTACTCAAAACACGTTACAGGCAGCAAAGTTATCAGGAATGGCACAATCTTTTGGTTATCTAATCGCCGCGACTGGCCCTGCCATATTTGGTGGGATTTTCGATTTGACTAGTTCTTGGACCTTGTCTTTTGTTTTTCTGATGCTTATGTCGGTTGTGTTGCTTGTAGCAGGAGTGATTGCCGGGAAGGATAGTTGGGTTTCATAAACACCGACCTGATCTCCGTAATATCTCCCGCAGATTTTTTATGCCTTGGAACAAAAAATAACCACAGATTATCACAGATTTTTTCTACTAAACACCAAACCATGAAACTTCTCCCGCAGATTATTTCGACCACTTCCCACCGACCACCGAACACTGCCCACCGAGCACTGACTAACCACAGATTAACTCAGATTTTTTTATGCCTTGGAACTAAATTAAACCACCACCTCCTAGTCTCTGATCACCAATTACGAATTATGAGTTACGACTAAACAGTTAAACGATTAACCGAATAAACGCGAAGTAGCCAAAGGCTATGGAGTCAACCGTATGTTCGTTTAAAAGAAATCCTATAACGTCATAACATCATAACTTCATAACGCCATAACGATTCAAAAAAACACAGTATTACAATTCCATGAGTGAATGTCTTAGCGAGTAAGCGATTTGCGAATCTTCGAATTAGCAAATTTGCAGCTGTAGCACACTCCAAAAAAACCTCCTCTTATCTCTCCATTTTCTAAAATAAAATATGACCTTTGCATTCTGAAAAATGGAATAATACTATGTGGTTAGAACGATCGGAATTGATATTTGGTGAAGAGGCGATGGATTCGTTACACGAATCGCATGTTCTTATTGTGGGATTAGGTGGCGTTGGGTCGTTTTCTGCGGAGTTTATCGCTCGCGCGGGAGTAGGTACTATGACGATAATCGATGGAGATACTTTTGATGTTACCAACAAAAACCGTCAGCTTATGGCGATGGATTCAACCCTTGGAAAATATAAAAGCGAGGTGTTGGCAGAGAAACTATTGGACATCAATCCGGAATTAAAGCTAAATGTATTAACAGAGTTTGTTGAACCAGAACGCGTTTGGGAAATACTAGAGGAATTTAAGCCAGACTACGTAATGGATTGTATCGACACCATATCACCAAAAGTCGAGTGGATAATTGCTAGCATACGTTTTAAAATAAAGGTCATTTCTCATTTCGGTGCAGGGGGTAAAAAAGATGCTTCCAAGGTGCAAGTAGCTCGACTGCATCGCACGTATAATTGTAAATTAGCGCAACAAATTAAAAGGCGGCTAAAAGAAAGAAATGTGGATTTAAAACGAGTACGTGCTGTCTTCTCCTCAGAGATCCAAGATAAAGACTCCCTTGCTATGACCGACGGTACTGGTTATAAACGCTCCTACTACGGAACTACGAGTTATATTCCTGCACTTTTTGGATTGCAAGGAGCAGCTGAAGTAATTCGCCATTTAACGGAGGTAAAACTATCGCAACAAAAGAAAGCCAAAGTAGAAGCTACAAAAACGAAACAGCAAGTCCATTCTTAATACCATATTATATTCCGAAAATAGCTCTGGACTTTCCTTCCCTTATTTTCGACTTCATAGAAGAGAATAAATTAGTAAGTTTGCTGCTATGATAAATGCAGTACTTATAGGCGCTGGAAATCTTGCCAGCCATATCTATCGCGCTTTCGAAGAGAGCGAGAAACTTCGGTTTATTCAAGTGTACAATCGCCGTTTGGAACACATCGATTTTGTGAGTCCTGACACGGCGGTTACGGATGATATGGACCAATTATTAGATGCCGATATTTATTTCCTTTGCATTTCCGACGGTGCTATCGCAGAAGTTTCAAAAAACCTAACCTTTACCAATCGGCTAACGGTACATTGTTCCGGCGCAAGTGCAATGAACATCCTAAACGATAAGAATCGAACGGGCGTTTTTTATCCGCTACAAACTTTTTTAAAAGCCTCCGAAGCCGACTTCAGCGCTATCCCTATTTGTGTGGAAGCCGCGAATGATCAGGACAAAGAGTTTTTGCTAACATTGGGCAATGAGATCAGCGAAAGCGTACAAGAGATAGATTCCGAACAACGTGCTGCGATTCACGTGGCTGCCGTTTTTGTAAACAACTTTGTAAACTATCTTTTCCAAATCGGCGAAAGCCTAATGGAGGAAAATCAGATGGATTTCTCGCTATTACATCCGTTAATCGAAAAAACGGTGAGGAATGCATTACAAGACTCTCCAAAAAATCTGCAAACAGGTCCTGCAAAACGCGATGACAAAGGCACTATCGAAAAACACTTAAATCAGTTGACAAACCAAGAACAAAAAAATATTTATAAAACGATTACCAACGCAATATTAGAACAGTATGGAAGAGAAAAGCTATAAGGAATACCTACATAAAATCAACACTTTTGTATTTGATGTAGATGGTGTGCTAACAGACGGAAAAGTGATTATTAGAACGAACGGCGATCAAGAACGAACCATGAATATTAAGGATGGGTATGCCTTAAAAACTGCTGTAGATGCAGGATATCACGTTTGTATTATCTCTGGAGGAAGCAACGAAGGAGTGAGAAAACGCTTAGAAGGTTTGGGAATAAAAGACATTTATTTAGGGGTGGGCGAAAAAACAGAAATTTTGGCTGCTTATATGAAAACGCATAATTTACAGCCTGAACAAATAGTTTATATGGGCGATGATATTCCGGATTACCATGTAATGCAAAAAGCAGGGATGCCTTGTTGTCCGCAAGATGCAGTAGCAGAAATAAAGTCGGTTTCTAGATATATCTCCCATAAAAATGGTGGTGATGGTGCAGTAAGAGATATTATTGAGCAGGTGATGAAAGTGCATGGTAAGTGGAGCGTAGGAAATTCTAACGCTCAAAATCATTAAGATGAAAAAACTACAGAACTATTTTAAACTCCTTAGAAGTCCTAGCTATATCGTAGGAGCGCTAATCCTAATAAAATTCGCTTTATTTCAAAGCATGGAAGCTGATACCAGCTTAAGTATCCAAAGCTTTTTCCTACTCTTATTATCGCTCGTATTCATCGAGTATAGTGGTTATCTTATTTACGACATACATGCAGTGAAATCGGATAGAGTAAACTTTCCCGAAAAGCCACTAGTACAAGGAACGGTCTCTGTGAAGAATGCATTATCGCTTTACATCGTCCTCACTTTTATAGGGGTTGCTCTAGGAATGTATGTTAGCTATAGCATAGACCACACCAGCTACGGAATGTTGTTTGTAGCAATAGCAGCAATTCCCTATCTCTACGCCACAGGATTAAAAAATACAGGAGTACTAGGAAATATTATGCTAGCAAGCTTAGCTTTTATCGGATTTACCATCTTGGGTATCCTAGATTTAATGCCTGCTATAAATAAAGCTAATCAAATAAACCAAGCAGCAGTATTTAGAATCTTATTGCTTTACGGAGGATTTGGATTTGCTCTTGCTTATATAGAGAGTATCGTTGCTAACCTGCGTAGCCTGCCAGGAGATAGAAGAGTAGGAGTAAAAACTCTTGCCAACCAACTAGGTTTTAGCACCGCTAAAAAAGTAGCAATAATCTCGTCGGTTATAGTATTTATTGTCTTAGTGTTTTGTGTGTATACCTATATAGAAAACAACAAACTGCTCACCTACTTTGTATTTGCGGTAATGGCTCCTTTTATCTATTTTATCATTCAGTTGATTTACTTGAAAAAAGAAGAAATGCCTCGTCAGATAAAAATTCTGCAGAGCATTTTAAAAATTCTTTATATCACAGGAATACTTAGCATAATGCTCTTGAATTACTTTTAAACCCTATTATGTTTCAAAAACTGCTTGCCAATTACAAGATAATTCTTGCCTCCAAATCACCTAGACGTCAAGAGTTTTTAAAAGACTTAGGGTTGCCACACAAAATAGATAGCAAAGATATCGATGAGTCTTATCCATCCGATTTAAAAGCTGGGGAGATAACGGATTATATCGCTAGAAAAAAAGCAGAAGCCTACGGAAATTTAGCTACGGATACGCTATTGATAACCAGCGACACCGTAGTTTGGGATGGGGAGAAAGCTTTAGGGAAACCTGAAAACGAAAAAGAAGCACTGACTATTTTACGTAGTTTATCGGGAAAAATGCATGAAACAATTAGCTCGGTTTGTGTTACAGGATGTGATTTTCAGAAAACGGAAACCTGTGTCACCAAAGTATGGTTTAAGGAGTTTAGCAAGAAAGAATTAGAGTATTATGTGAAGAACTTTAAACCTTTCGACAAAGCTGGCGCTTATGGAATTCAAGAGTGGATAGGCATGGTAGGCGTAGAGAAAATGGAAGGCTCGTTTTACAACGTAATGGGTTTACCTACCCACCTACTCTACCAGATTCTGGTAGAAGTGGAAAAGAAAATAGATTGATTTTATGAAAGCAAAAAGTCTAAAGAAATTACGAGAAGAATTGGTGTATGCAGAAAAACAAGACTTGGTAGATCTCTGTTTGCAATTGGCTAGATTTAAAGTAGAAAACAAAGAGTTGCTTACCTATGAGTTGTTCTACAGAAGCAATAAAGACCTGTATTTATCGGAGATAGAAGCACATGTAGACAAAGAGTTTGAAGGCTTGAATGATGCCAGCTATTTCTACTTAAAAAAAGGGGTTCAGAAAATAAACCGACACGTAAAAAAATACAGTCGCATTGCCAAAGACCCTGAGATAGAGGTGCACCTCCTACTCTACTTCCTAAAGAAATTCAAAGCCTACAAACCAGACTTACTAAAACAAAAAATTCTAAATAACATGTACCACCGAGAGTATAAGTTGGTCGTAAAGCGCATTGAAAAACTTCATCCAGATTTGCAGTTTGATTACGAGAAGGCGCTGGAAGAAGTAACATAATACCTGGTTTCCAGAGCAATTAACCTTTGCTCACCGACTATAGATCCTCGAACATTTTCCCGCAGATTACGCAGATAAACGCAGATTTTATCGCACACTCACCCGCTCATCCTCGACCACAGATGAACACAGATTATTCATGACCATTCACTACGCACCACTGACCTTTGTACCTGATCACCGTTCACTGAATATTTCCCGCTATTTCGCAGATAAACGCAGATTTTTTATGCCTTAGAACTAAATTAAATCACTAGCTCCTAGTCACTGATCACCGATTACGAGTTACGAGTCACGACTAAACCAGTGAAGCATAGCGAACGACTACCACAGATAAAAACGAATTCTCACATATTTATTTTTAATTTTTCCTACTCAATAATAAATAACCTTTTCCAATTCAAACTATCTAAAAAAGCTATTACGCAGAATAACGCTAAGATACCGCCAAGAGACCCAGAGAAAAATAATCTAATAAACTTATAACGGCCATAACTTGATAACGCCATAACTCCATAACAATTCACAGAAACATAGAAAAACAATCTTCTAAACAGTTAAGCGATTAACCTATGAAACGCGTAATAGCCAAAGGCTATGAAGCAACACGAAAGTCTGCTTTAAGAATAATCTCATAACGCCATAACTTCATGACGCTTCACAAAAAAACATAAAAACAGAAAACTCAAATCCCATTACGTTAAATTACATTATATTTGGCAGTTGGCGTGTGCCTAAAAAACAAGCTGTAATACAGAGACTCATGGACAAATTAAGAACCACAAACGGATTATTGATTATACTGGTAATTCCAGTAATATTTTACTTGGTGAAAACGCTGAGTTTTATATTTATTCCTTTGGTGTTTTCTATGTTTATCGCGCTCTTATTTTTACCGCTCATGCGGTGGCTTAAGAAACGTGGCATTGGAAAAACATTTAGCATCCTTATCGTTGTAGGTATAATGGTGGGGATGGTAACCATAGGCGTACAATTGGTGAAGCTATCCACACGTCAAATAATCAACGCAGACGCGAACTTTATCGAAATGGCAGAGACGAAAATCGTTAGTCTAGTGCAGTCTATCGACAAAGCCGTTGGTTTGGATCTAACCGAAGACCAAACCCTTACACAACAATTAGTGCAAAAAACCAGTGTATTAAAAAGTGTTGGCCCCACCCTTAGCTTTATCAATACTACCTTGACTACGCTTTTAATGACCATATTTTTCTCTATCCTTTGGTTATCCGAATCTATCAATATGGAACGAATCCTACATAAGGTGCTGCTTAAGAAAAGGTATACTTCGGTGAAAACCTTTATAAAAATTGAGAAGGACTTGATCAAGTTTATAAAAGTAAAATTCCTTATAAGTTTAGCCACAGGAGTTGGAACAGGCTTGGTTTGTTACTTCTTTGATGTGAGCTTCCCTATTTTCTGGGGCTTGTTTGCATTTTTAATCAACTTTGTACAGATGATCGGTTCTTTTATCGCCGTCATTGTGGTAGGATTATTTGGATTTATAGAACTGGAATTCGGTGCTACCTTGGTGCTATTCATAACTTCGTTAGCACTAGTACAAGCGCTTTTTGGAACTATTCTAGAACCTATATTCATGGGTAAATCCTTTTCAATCAACGTGATTACCGTATTGGTTATGCTTATGTTCTGGGGGTATATTTGGGGCGTACCTGGACTTATCATGTCTATTCCGCTTACCGTATTCTTTAAAATAATCTTTGAGCAATTCCCAAAAACACAATTTATTGCAGAAGTTATCTCAGGGAAACCTAAAAAAATACCCTTGCCCAATTTAAATACTTTTGAAAAAAACGAATAAAATGAAAACCACCATATTACATAATCCTAGATGCAGCAAAAGCCGTGAAACGCTACAACTCTTAGAGGAAAATGGCGAAGAAGTCCAGATTATAAAATATCTAAAAGATACCCCTACTCAAGAGGAACTTGAAAATATTCTAAAACTTCTAAAAATAAAACCGATAGAATTGGTGCGAACCAAGGAGGCTATTTGGAAAGAAAATTACAAGGATAAAGAGCTGTCCGACAAAGAGATTATAGAAGCTATGCTCCATAACCCAAGATTGATAGAGCGTCCTATTGTGATTAAAAATAATAAAGCTGCTATAGGTCGGCCACCACAACAAGTCCTGGATATTCTTTAACTTTAAACATTTATCAATACAAACTAAACACTAACCACATAGGCGTTAAAAAAGCTCCTATATTTTAATACAAACATTCTTATGGAAACCACAAGTAAAAAAGCATTCCAAAAGCTAGCTCTTAATTACGGGTTGCTACTAGGTCTATTCTCTGTCCTTCTCTCTGTAGTAGTTTATTCTATGGGTAGTTTTATAGAAAAACCTCTTTGGTCTACTATCGCAATTACTTTTATAGGCTTTGGAGTTACTTATTATGCTATTCTTCAGTATCGCACCCAATTAGGCGGTTTTCTTACTTTGGGACAAGCAATGAAGTTGGGGGTTGCAATTGCATTGATAGCTGGAATTATTGCATCGCTTTCCAACTACATTTTTATGACGTACATCGAGCCAGACACAGTTGAGAAAATGATAGAGCTAGGCAGACAACAGCTAGAGGAAAGTCCAAACGCATTAAGCGACGAGCAAATAGAAATGAGCATGGAGATGAGCAGAAAATTTATGCAACCATGGCTTATGGCAGCGATGGGAATTCTATCCTCTGTATTTATGGGCGTAATCTACTCTCTAGTCGCTGGCCTTATTTTACAAAAGAAAAAGCCGATAGCTTAAATTTTTAGAAAAAATATCCTATGCAATTATCTATAGTTATTCCCTTGCTTAATGAGTCTGAATCCCTGCCCGAGCTGTACCGATGGTTAGCACAGGTAATGAAAGAGAATAACTATAGCTACGAAATTCTGTTTATCGACGATGGCAGCACCGACGATTCATGGAAAATAATAAGCGAGATTGCAAAGAGAGATCCTAGGGTAAAAGGCATCCGTTTTTTAAGAAACTCCGGAAAATCACAAGCCTTGCATGCCGGCTTTCGCTTGGCAAGAGGCCGCGTTGTAGTTACTATGGATGCTGATCTGCAAGATAGCCCAGAAGAGATTCCAGAGCTTTACAGAATGATCGTAGAAGATAAATACGATCTTGTGTCTGGATGGAAGAAAAAACGCTACGACAATAAGCTGAGTAAAAACATGCCCTCCAAACTGTTTAACTTTGCTGCAAGAAAAACTTCTGGCGTAAAACTTCACGATTTCAA
Organism: Flavobacteriaceae bacterium; assembly: GCA_035307105.1. Taxonomy (GTDB): domain Bacteria; phylum Bacteroidota; class Bacteroidia; order Flavobacteriales; family Flavobacteriaceae; genus JAJYTI01. The sequence goes on along the minus strand of DATGMW010000019.1, from coordinate 6,441 downwards.
TTGTGGCTTAAAAGCCTATAACCAAAATGTTATAAAAACCATTGAGGTTACTGGCGACATGCATAGGTATATCCCAGTATTGGCAAAACATGCGGGTTTCTCGAATATCGGTGAGAAAGTAGTACAACACCAAGCACGCAAATACGGAGAAACAAAGTTTGGATCCGAACGTTTTGTGAGAGGCTTCCTAGATCTAATAACCATTTGGTTTGTTACTAGATTCGGTCGACGTCCAATGCATCTTTTTGGTGGATGGGGTGCGATAATGCTATTGATAAGCTTTAGCTTTGCGCTTTATTTAGGCATCGATAAAGTATTCATCAATCCACATGGAAGACTGATTACCGAAAAACCACAGTTTTATATCACCTTAACCAGCATGGTGCTAGGAAGTCAATTATTCCTAGCGGGCTTTTTAGGAGAGATAATTTTACGCACAAAAGAAAACAAAGCAACATATAACATCAAGGAAACCCAAAATTTACACGGGGATGCGACCTTCAAAATGCAAGACAGAATATGAGCACATCACCTACAGAAATAAAAAAGAATGCAGAAAAATGGCTAGACCCATTCTTCGATGCCACAACTAGAAAAACAGTAAAAGACTTACTAAAGAATAACCCTGCAAAGCTAGAAGACAGTTTTTATAAACAATTAGCATTTGGTACAGGTGGCATGCGTGGGATAATGGGACCTGGTGATAATAGAATAAATAAATACACCCTAGGTAAAAACACCCAAGGACTAGCAAACTACCTAAAAAAACAATTCCCGAACGAAACGATTAAACTAGCCATCGCTCACGATTGTAGACACAACAGCAAAGAGTTCGCAAAACTGGTAGCCGATGTGGCTACTGCAAATAACATTCATACCTATTTATTCTCCGACCTACGCCCTACTCCAGAGCTATCCTTTGCTGTGAAGCATTTAGGGTGTCATACAGGAATTGTGTTAACCGCTTCCCATAACCCGCCAGAATACAATGGTTACAAGGTATATTGGCAAGATGGCGGCCAATTAGTTCCACCACAAGACGAGGGAGTAATTGCAGAGATCAACGCATTGGATTACAAGGATGTAAACTTTAATGCGAAAGAAGATTTACTCACTTATATAGACAAAGAAATAGACGAAGCTTATATAAATACGGTGGTAGAACAAGTAGATTTTCAAGTAGCCCAAGAAGCAAAAGACCAATTGAAAATTGTGTTCACTTCTTTGCATGGAACCTCCATTACTATTCTACCAGAAGTGCTAAAAAGAGGCGGCTATTCGCAAGTGCAAATCGTGAAGGAGCAAGAAACACCCGATGGAGATTTCCCAACGGTAAAGTCACCTAATCCAGAAGAACCAGCTGCTTTAAAAATGGCTATCGACTTAGCCAATGAAAGCCAAGCCGATGTGGTTATGGGAACCGATCCAGATTCCGATAGAATTGGAATTGCCGTTCGCAACGATGCAGGGCAGATGGTTATCCTAAATGGTAACCAAGCCATGGCTATAAAAACACACTTTCTGCTAGACCAGTTAAAGAAGAAAAACAAACTAACTAGAAAAGAATTTGTGGCGTCCACTATTGTTTCTACGCCGTTGATTCGCAAGATTGCCAAGCATTTTGACGTAAAATATATGGAAGGCCTTACCGGGTTTAAGTGGATTGCCAAAATGGTAAAAGACCATCCAGAACTAACATTCGTTGGGGGTGGCGAAGAGAGCTTCGGTTATATGGTAGGCGATTTCGTTCGCGATAAAGATGCGGTTAGCGCCGCGCTACTCATCGCAGAAATAGCGGCTACGCAAAAAGCAAAAGGCAGCAACCTGTTGGATTACCTAAAAGAGATCCACCTAGAATTGGGCTTTTATAAGGAACACTTGATTTCCTTGGTAAAGAAAGGCTTGGAAGGTGCCAAAGAGATTCAGCAAACCATAGAAAACTGGCGAGCCAATCCGTTTAGCGAAATCGCTGGCGAAAAAGTAATCCGTGTAGAAGACTATGCGTTACAAGAAGCTACCGATTTACTTACAAATAAGAAAGAAAAACTAGAGATTCCTGTCTCCAATGTCTTGATTTATTATACAGACCAAGGGAGTAAAATTGCAGTAAGACCAAGTGGAACAGAGCCTAAAATAAAATTCTATATCAGTGTAAACGTTCCAGCAGATTCCAAGTCTCCAGAAAAATTATTAAACCAAAAGATAGATTCTATTGTCCAATTTTTGGATGTAGATAAAGCTTAAGATTTTTTTATGAAATACTTCAAAAAGATACTCCGTTTTGCCAAACCATATCAAGCCTATGCTTGGCTAAACATTATATCGAATATTTTTTATGCGTTATTTGGCACTTTAGCTTTCGTATCGCTTATGCCGATGCTTAAAGTACTATTTAGCACCACGGTAGAAATTTATGAAAAACCTGTTTATACAGGAATTTCAGATTTAGGAAGCTACTTCGAGAGTTATATGAATTATATGATTACCGAGAAAATCAATGAATTAGGCGAGTTAAAAGCACTTCTGATAATGATTTCGTTGGTAATTGGAACTTTCTTGCTAAAAAATATCTTCAACTATCTAGCGATGTTCTTCATCACTTTCCTACGAAATGGAGTCTTGAAAGATCTGCGTAATGCCCTATACGACAAGGTGATTAGATTGCCTATAGCCTTTTATTCAGAAAAACGAAAAGGAGATACTATAGCTAGATTAAGCAGTGATGTATTGGAAATCCAACACTCTTTTTTATCCATTCTAGAACTCATTGTTCGCGAGCCACTTATGATCCTATTCACCATAGGTGCCATGTTAGCGATTAGTCCGCAACTCACGCTTTTTGTCTTTATATTTATTCCAGTTTCCGGATTTGTTATTTCCTTAATAGGGAAAAGCTTAAAAAGCCAATCGGACAAAGTGCAGAAAGAACAAGCGTACTTTTTATCCATTTTAGAAGAAACTTTAGGCGGTTTAAAAATCATAAAAGGATTTAATGCCGAAGGCATTTTTAATAGAAAATTTCAAGCCTCCACAGGAAGATTTTTTAAATATTCTAACACCTTACTAAATCGTCAAAATCTAGCCTCGCCAACAAGTGAGTTTTTAGGCATCTTGGTTATTGCCATCTTGCTGTGGTATGGTGGGTCTTTAGTATTGGTAGACAAAACCCTAGCTCCAGATGCGTTTATAGTCTACATGGGGCTGGCCTACAACATCCTAACGCCAGCAAAATCAATAAGTAAGGCTAGTTATGCAGTGAAGAAAGGAAATGCTGCAGCCGAGCGTGTAATCGAAATTCTGGAAACAGAAAACACCATTGCAGACCCAGCGAATCCTGAAAAACTAAAGGATTTAAAAGAGCAAATCAGCTTCGATAATATTTCTTTCAAATACCAAGACGACTATGTGCTGAAGAACTTTAGCTTGAATGTTCCAAAAGGACATACCGTAGCTATCGTAGGGCAAAGCGGAAGCGGAAAGAGCACCCTAGCCAACCTTCTAACCCGTTTTTACGATGTAAACCAAGGTGCCATCCGCATAGACGGAATGGATATCCGAAACACCACACAACAAGATTTAAGAAGCCTGATCGGATTGGTTACCCAAGATTCTATCTTGTTTAACGACTCCATTAAAGGTAACTTATTGGTGGCAAAAGAAGAAGCTACGGACCAAGAGATTATCCAAGCTTTAAAAATTGCCAATGCTTGGGAATTTATAGAAGAGATGCCTTTAGGAATAGATACCAATATAGGCGACAGTGGGAATAAACTAAGCGGCGGCCAAAAACAGCGTATCAGTATTGCACGTGCTGTTTTAAAGAATCCACCTATCATGATTTTAGATGAGGCTACGTCTTCTCTAGATACCGAGAGCGAGCGTTTGGTACAAGATGCGTTGGATAAAATGATGGAAAACCGAACTTCTGTGGTTATTGCACACCGCTTGTCTACCATCCAAAATGCTCAAAACATAGTTGTTTTGTCCAAAGGAGAAATTGTAGAGCAAGGAAAGCACGAAGAGTTGCTGGCACACAAAGGCATGTATTACAATTTGGTGAAAATGCAGAGCATCAGTTAATAACCTTTTTAGACTGCTATAAATCCTGAATAAAGTGATTGTGAAAAATAAAGAGGAGGAAACTCTTATTACTGCTTTACAGGACCCTTCTACCAAAGAAGCGGCCTTTCGGGAATTGGTACGCACCTATCAAGAACGCTTGTATTGGCACATCCGTAAAATAGTTCTCGACCACGACGATGCAGACGACGTATTACAAGAAACGTTTATCAAAATTTTTAGAAATATTACTTCTTTTCAAGGCAATAGCAGTCTGTTCACATGGATGTATCGCATCGCCACCAACGAATCCATAACCCATATAAACAAGAAAAGCAGACGCAATAAAATCTCGGATGAAGAATACAACGAACTAGCCTTAAAGAATTTAGAAAGCGATGTGTATTTTGAAGGAGATGCGATTCAATTAAAATTGCAAAAAGCCATAGCTACTTTACCCGACAGACAACGCATGGTATTTAATATGCGCTATTTTGATGAAATACCCTATAAGGAAATGTCGAAGATTCTTGAGGTTACCGTGGGCGGATTAAAGAGTACGTATCACATCGCATCTCAAAAAATTAAACTATTTTTAGAAGACAATGAAACCTTTTGACCTTTCTATAGTCTAAAATACAATGAAGCACGATAAACACATACATGGTTTTAAAGTTCCACAAGATTATTTCGATAGTCTAGAGGAACGTGTGATGCAAAAAATAGCCTTAGAAGACTTGCCAAAAGATACTGGCATGACGGTTCCAAAAGATTATTTTGACCAGCTAGAATCCCGTATTGTTGCTACAACCCTAAAATCTGAGGCTGAAAAAGCGCCTAAGATAGTCCATCTAAATACTTGGTGGAAAATAGCCGCAGCCGCTTCTATTATAGGTATTGGTCTGTGGTTGCTTCCTGAGAAATCAGGCGCAGACCTGAATACTAATACTATGGTGAATTCAGAGTTCACCATAGATTATTATATAGACGATGTACTTTCTGATATGCCTGACGAAGGTTTATATAACATGATAGAAGACTCAGAATTGGACGCTTCTTCTTTTAACAATACTATAAACAAACAAGAATTAGAGGAGTATTTAATGGAAAACTTAGACCTCTCCACTTTATTATCCTACGAATAATATGAAAAATATATTTTTCTTATTTTTAAGCCTACTTACCTTCAACGCTATTGGTCAAGACGATAAACACAGCCAGATAAAAGCGATGAAGACAGCCTATATTACCGAAGAATTGGACTTGAGCACAAGCGAAGCAGAAAAGTTCTGGCCGGTATACAATTCCTATAGAAAAGATTTATGGAATTTACGACACGACAAGTACAAAACGCTATACGTTAACTACCGACTCTCTCTAGACGAGATAGACCATGCTAAAGCCATGGAGATGCTTTCTTTGGCGAAAGAAAAAGAAGCCGAAGAATCAAAATTATACGACCATTTTCAAACCGACTTACTAAAAGTCCTACCCGCTCCAAAAGTTTTTATGCTACGCAGAGTAGAGGAAGGGTTTAAGCGGAAGCTCCTTCAATGGTATAGTCAGAATAAAGAGTAAATTACGTGATGCGTAACTAGTGAACCTGTGAACAAGAAAACCTGTGAGCAAGTGGTGCCTTCGCAAGCTGACCCTCCACTACAAAAAGATTGCATCTCGTGATTTTGTGTACAATAATTACGTTATGCGTGAAACGTAATGTGTTGTTTCGCTAGATTGAAATGACAATAAATACGATCGCAATGAAATTACAATGTCATTCAGAACGCAACCCACATCATTTTTTGCAATTTCAATCAATCCATGTACATGATTTGGCATCACAATATGTTCATGTAGGATAACAAACGGAAATTGTTTGGGAATTTCCAACCAACATTTATCAGCAATTTCCCCAATTCCAGACAATTCCATTTCTCCACGGATAATTTTGCCGACACAATTCCATTCTTGGATTATTGATTTTCATTAAATTCATCCTTGTTCCAATGTTTTGGGTTGTTGATGATATAATTTGAAATTCTGTGAAACGATTGATTATTACGGACAGTATGATCATGAAAACGCGGTTGCCATTGAAAATCAGGATGGATTAAACGGGCATTTTTGGTTACCCCAATTTTAATTCCCCGAATAATCGATGATAAATTTTTGGATTGTGGACCGAATTGGTTTTTGTATGGTGGTGGTGATTTCGGTGGTGGTGATTTCGGTGGTGGTGATTTCGGTGGTGGTGACGTTTGATGATGTAGAGACGCAAAATTTTGCGTCTCTACCGTGGATTTCGTATCAACCGTACATTGCGTATCATCATCCATATCGTTTTTTGCAATTTCAATCAATCCATGTACGTGATTGGGCATC
>DATGMW010000018.1:0-13452 GCA_035307105.1 Flavobacteriaceae bacterium | reverse complement strand
CGCTATGCACAGCGTGGTGTATCGGCCTCCAAAGACGATGTACACAAAGCGATAAAGAATGTAGATAAAGGGCTTTTTCCACAAGCCTTCTGTAAGATTATTCCAGATTACTTAACCAACGATCCTGAATATTGTATTGTAATGCACGCAGATGGCGCAGGCACCAAGTCTTCTTTGGCATATATGTATTGGAAAGAAACGGGCGATTTATCCGTTTGGAAAGGCATTGCACAAGACGCTTTAATTATGAATGTAGACGACTTGCTTTGTGTAGGGGCTACCGATCATATTTTAATGTCGTCTACCATCGGAAGAAATAAAAACCGCATACCAGGCGAAGTTATTGCTGCTTTAATAGAAGGAAATAATGAAGTTGCCGAAGAATTGCAAAAACATGGCGTAAACGTATATCCGACAGGAGGCGAAACCGCGGATGTTGGGGATATTGTACGCACCATAATTGTGGATTCTACCGTTACTGCACGCATGAAACGAGCAGATGTAATAGACAATGCCAATATAAAACCTGGCAATGTTATTGTGGGCTTGGCTTCTTTTGGGCAAGCTGTTTATGAAAATGAATACAATGGCGGGATGGGCAGCAACGGGCTTACTTCTGCACGACATGACGTGTTTGGCGATGATTTAGCGAAGAAATATCCAGAGAGTTTCGATCCAGAAGTTCCAGAAGATTTAGTTTATTCGGGGACTAGGGCTTTGACCCAGAAATTAGACGGGGTACCATTGAATATTGGAAAGTTAGTACTTTCACCAACTAGAACTTATGCACCGATTATAAAAGAGGTTTTACAGAAATATACCAATAAAGATATTCAAGGAATGGTGCATTGTAGCGGTGGAGCGCAAACCAAAGTACTGCACTTTGTTGGCGATATGCATGTGGTGAAAGACAATTTGTTCCCTACGCCACCTTTGTTTAAATTAATTCAGGAGGAAAGCAAAACCGATTGGAAAGAGATGTACCAAGTATTCAATATGGGACATCGAATGGAGATTTATACCAATGAGGAGGTTGCTAAGGATATCATAGCAATTTCGGAAAGCTTTGGCGTGCAAGCGCAAATAGTGGGAAGAGTAGAGGAGTTCGAAGAGAAAAAGCTTACTATTACTAGTGAGCATGGCACTTATACGTATCAATAACTAGTATTTCGATTTTCATCGATATATTTTAGACCATAAAAATTACGTATTTTTGCATCACAGAAATTAAATTTATGTTAGAGAGATTAGAGTTTATAAAACAGCGATTTGATGAGATCAATGATCTTATTATTCAGCCAGATATTATTGCAGACCAAAAGCGATATGTAGAGTTAACCAAGGAGTACAGCGACTTAAAACAGTTGATGGAAAAAAGGGAAGAGTATCTTATACATACTGCGCATATTAAAGAAGCCGAAGAGATTCTTGCCGACGGAAGCGATGCGGAGATGGTAGAGATGGCGAAAATGCAGCTGGAAGAAGCGAAAGAAGAAATTCCTAAGCTGGAAGAAGAGATTCGCTTTATGCTGATTCCAAAAGATCCAGAAGATAGTAAAAATGCTGTGATGGAAATCCGCGCAGGAACCGGTGGAGATGAAGCGAGTATTTTTGCAGGCGACCTATACCGTATGTACACTAGGTTTTGCGAAAGTAAAGGGTGGAGAACCAGTACTATTGATTATAACGAAGGAACAAACGGTGGCTTTAAAGAAGTGCAGTTTGAGATCTCGGGAGATAATGTATACGGAACATTAAAATTCGAGGCAGGTGTGCATCGTGTGCAACGAGTACCACAAACCGAAACCCAAGGGCGAGTGCATACCAGTGCTGCAACAGTAATGGTGATGCCAGAAGCAGAAGAGTTCGACGTAGAAATCGATCCAAACGATGTTCGAGTGGATTATTTCTGTTCCTCAGGACCAGGAGGACAAAGTGTTAATACTACCTACTCGGCAGTTCGATTAACTCACGAGCCTACTGGATTGGTGGCACAATGTCAGGATGAGAAATCCCAACACAAAAACAAAGAAAAAGCCTTTAAAGTACTACGCTCTAGACTGTATGACTTGGAGTTAGCAAAGCGTCAAGCCGAAGAAGCCGCCAGACGTGGCTCTATGGTTACTAGTGGCGATAGAAGTGCAAAAATACGCACCTATAACTATCCGCAAGGACGAATGACGGAACACCGCATTAACCTTACTATGTATGATTTAGATAACATCATGGATGGCGATATAGGGAAGATTATAGAAGAGTTGCAGTTGGTAAGCAATACAGAAAAACTAAAAGAAACTGGCGATACTTTTTAAACTATGAATACGCAAAAACTCGTTGCAGAAATCCGACGTAAAAAATCTTTTCTTTGTGTAGGCTTAGATGTAGATATCGACAAAATACCGAAACACCTTCTGGAAGAAGACGATCCTATTTTTGCTTTCAACAAAGCGATAATCGATGCTACACAAGAATACGCAGTATCTTTTAAACCCAATATTGCATTCTACGAAGCATATGGACTAGAAGGTTGGAAATCTCTGGAGAAGACCATAGCGTATATCAACGAGAAGTATCCAGAAATTTTTACCATTGCCGATGCAAAGCGTGGGGATATTGGGAATACCTCTACCCGCTATGCCGAAGCATTTCTGCGTAACCTGAATTTCGACTCTATTACCGTCGCACCCTATATGGGAAAAGATTCTATAGAGCCTTTTTTGGCATTTACAGATAAGCATACCATTTTATTGGCGTATACCTCCAACAAAGGATCCGACGATTTTCAAAACTTAGAAGTAGAGGGAATGCCTTTGCATTTAAAAGTCATCGAAACTTCAAAATCTTGGAAGAACAGCGAGAACTTGATGTATGTAGTTGGAGCAACAAAAGCTGACTCTTTACGTGCTATTCGAGAGCAAGTTCCAAATAGCTTTTTATTGGTTCCAGGTGTAGGTGCACAAGGTGGCAGTTTAAAAGAGGTTTGCGAAAACGCACTAACCGATGAGGTGGGTTTACTGATCAACTCCTCGCGCGGGATTATCTACGCATCACAAGGAACAGACTTTGCTGAGGCTGCTAAAACCGAAGCGAAGAAATTACAACAGCAAATGAAGGGGTTTTTATAAAATGAGGTATACCGATGCATTAGGAAATACGTTTAAGCAGATCCCGAAAAAGGAACTACGAATCGTGTCCTTAGTGCCATCTCAAACCGAGCTTCTTATAGATTTAGGTTTAGAAGAACAAGTAGTGGGAATAACCAAGTTTTGCGTACATCCAGTAGACTTACGAAAGAAAAAGAAAGTGGTAGGAGGTACCAAACAGTTGCATGCAGAAAAAGTAGCAGCTCTAAAGCCAAATCTTATCCTGTGTAACAAAGAAGAAAACACAAAGGAAATTGTCGAAACTCTACAAAAGCTAGCTCCAGTATGGGTAACAGATATGTTTACTTTAGAAAATTCGCTGCAGACGATTTTAGATTTAGGAGAGTTTTTAGATGTCTCGGACAAAGCTTCTCATCTAGTAAAGGAAATAAAAAAAGAAGCGTTAGATTTTGCTGAGTTTATGAAAGATCAGCCAGAACGAAAGATATTATACTTCATTTGGAAAGACCCTTATATGGCTGCAGGGAAAAATACTTTTGTGAACGATTTATTAGAGCGTAATAAAATGCAAAATGTGCTCCCTGAAAATAGCAGGTATCCGGAAGTATCACCAAAGAAAACTACCAAACCCGATATAATACTTCTATCCTCCGAGCCTTTTCCGTTTGCCGAGAAGCATCAGAAAGAAGTAGAGAGCGATTGGGGTGTGCCTACTATGCTTGTAGATGGCGAGTATTTTAGTTGGTATGGCTCGCGCTTACGAGAGGCGTTTGCTTATTTTAAAAGCTTACATTCGTGAAACAGAATTGTTGTTCCTTGATATAATTAGAAAGTCCGCTAACATATTGTAGCGAACTTTTTTATACCCTGTTATTTAAGCAAGTGATTTTGGTTTATTTAACTATCACTTTTTTAACTTCTGTTGTTTTCTCATTCTGCAGCTTTACGTAATACACACCAGATGTAAGATCAGTAAGGTCTATAGTCTCTTGATTAGCCATATTAGCTTTTGTAAAAATCACTTTTCCTAAAATATCATATACTTCTACCATGAATCCTTCTGCATTCTCGATATGCACCATCCCATTAGTTGGGTTCGGATATAGAGAGATAGCTTCCTGTGTTAGATCCTCCACGCTTAATAGGGAGTTTGTTCTAAAGTTTCCATCAATACTTCCTCCGTAGTTAGTATTGGATTTGAATAATATTACTCCATTTTCATCTGTTATAGTAAACATAACGCTACCTACTCCTGTTGTTTCCACAACATTTATTTCGTAACACCCATCTATTAATTCTAAGTCTATAGTTTGGGAAGAGTTTACAGCGTATGGTCCACCGCTATAAACTATGTCTCCTGCAGTGTTTTTTATTTCCCATGAAACGGTTGGTCCAGTACCAAATGCAATTATCTGTAACCTACTATTTGGACTTCCTTCTACGGATTCTGCAGAGAAAGTAGAAGTCTTTGTATTGTTATCGTTGTTATCATCTGCTGGGATACTTACCTCAATAGTATTTACTTGGGAATCAGGAGTGAAATTTATTTCATCTAATTGGATTGTTGCTGCTTCGAAAGTATTTAGGTTTCCAGTCCAAGTATATACTTCCGTATCACTATCGTTTACCGAGTAGCTAATGTCCAAAGAGGTTAAAGCATTTCCACCACGATTTTGGATTTCTATTTGTGGTGAAACTCTACTCATGCAAGTAGATGGGATTTCTTGAATCTTCTGGACTGCTACATCATTTCCAGGAACATTTATAAAGTTAGGTTGCATCTCTGTACCTGTTAGTATTTCCTGATTTCCTTCGGCTATATAAGCCACTACTTTTAAGTTTTCTAATAATACGTCTACATTTCTATAGTCATTTGGAATTTCATAGGTAAAGGTGAACTCCGAGAAATCTCCTTCTGTAGTACTAGTAATATCCTCTCCCCATTGTCCAGTTAAGAAGTGTACTAATTAGTAGAGAGTTGCATTTAAGCGAAACACGATTGATGCGCAATCAAGAGGTTGTTTTTTCTTTGCTGGATTATACTGGAGAAAATACTGCCGAGGAAGCTACATTCTATATAAATGATACGCCTATCTCTGGAAGTGTTTTTCAGAGTGCTGAGCCTGGTGTATATGAAGTGTATGCTTCTTATGAGGTAGAAGGAGAGGTGTTTAATTCCGAAGTGAGAGAGTTCTCCATATATGTTCCAAAACGTCATTTGATGCTAGAAGATTACACCGGTACTTGGTGTGGATACTGTCCAGGGGTATTGGAAGCTATATCCAAAGTAATGGATGAAACAGAATATGTAAGTGTGGTAGCAATTCATAAAACCTCCTACAGCTTTGCAGATCCTATGCACTTTGATTTGTTACCAACCTTAGAGTCAGAATTTGATGTACAGGGATACCCATCTGCTAGGTTAAATAGAACAGAGAAGTGGATTAGACCTTGGCCACATAACCAAGCTATGGTATATCCAGGACAAGAAGCCGACAGGTCGATAAAAATTGAATCTAAATTACATGGGGATAATTTAAAAATAGACGTGGATGTAATATTTGAAAATGGATCAGATGCTGGGGATAAGATTGTGGTGTATCTTACAGAGAATGGTATTCTTCACGATCAGATAAACTATTATAACGAGGATCCAGCTAGTCCATATTACGAAGCTGGCAACCCGATTCCAAATTTTGAGCATAACAATGTGTTACGTGAATCCTTAACGAATGTGCTGGGAGATGAAATACCGACTTTGGAGGCTTTTGAAAAACATAGATTTAATTACGAGATTCAATTAAATCCAGAGTATAATAAGGAAACCTTAGAAGTTGTGGTAATGCTTGTGGATGGTTCTAACGTTGCACAAAACGCAAGAACAGGAAAAGTAGGACAGATTGCTGATTTTAGGTAAATAATCTAGTAGCCTGTACTAAAAAGCTTCCTTTGGATTTATCCTAAAGGAAGCTTTTTAGTATTTAAACAATGCGATTACATATTGTACTGTTGTAAGAATTGCTTAGATAGGTGCGCTTTGATTTTGCGATTCTAACAGGTTTATTTGCTTTTGAATCTCACGTGCTTCTTGCCTTGCAAGGAGACTTTTTTGTCTGTCTTTAAGCGCAAGATTAAACGATTCACGCATAGAGCGTTTATACTTTTGCTTCAGCTTATCCAGCTTAGACTTTCGTTTAAAATGGAACATAAATGGTATCTGCTTGGTTATCTAATAACAAAGTAAGCAATTGTAAATAATAATTAGTACTAATGCTTGGTTAAGGGAATACTAATCTCCCAGAAATGCAATTGCCCTAACAAATTTTATTTTCTGTAAGGGCAATTAAATTACATCTGAGAGCAACGCAGATTACTTTCTATCTTGTAAAGCAAACACCGACCTTAATATGTTGGAGGTACGTGCGGCGGTATTGGTTCTTATTTCTTTTTCTTCTAGTTTAATCATAGTAAACACTCCTTCTAATGCCTGTTCTGTTACATAGTCTGTTAAATCAGGATTCACATTGTTTACAAGAGGAATGCTGTTATATCGGTTAATGATATTAGCCCATACTGCATCTGCTCCTGTTTTGGCAAAAGAGTTTTTAATCACAGGATTAAATTTCGAGTAAAGTTCTTGCTGTGTACTCTGCTTTAAGTAGTTTGTAGCGGCATCGTCTTGACCGAGTAAAATATCCTTAGCATCGGCAAACGTAATTCCTTTTATCGCGTTTACAAAAATCGGCGTAGCTTCCTTAACCGCATCTTCTGCAGCGCGATTCATTATCTTTAAACCTTCATCGGCCAAACTTCCTAAGCCTATATCACGTAGGGTTTTATCTACTTTCTGTAGCTCACTTGGCAACATAATTCTAACTAAATCGTTTCTATTGAATCCATCTACTTCTGTCAGTTTAGAAACTTGTTTTTCTACTCCTATATCCAGGGCTTCGCGTAATCCAGAAGCTATAGTAGCATTATCCATAGAAGTGCTTATGGGAAATTCTCCAACTACTTGTTGTAATTCTGCACAAGAGTTGGTTAGAATCAGGAGTAAAACGGGAAATAGTATTCTTTTTAGCATAATTTAATGTGTTAAATAAATAATGAACAAAGGTAAAGAATTAGTCTAGATAGACGTCTGTTTTAAGAAAACTCTATTATGCTTAAAATGTGGTCGGTTTTTCTTAACTTTGGGCAACCTATTAAAAATAATTATATAAATGAAAGAAGCTACCCCATATACGCCAAAGAATCGCATTCGGATAGTTACTGCCGCTGCCCTTTTTGATGGGCACGATGCTGCCATAAATATTATGCGTCGAATTATCCAGTCTACTGGTGTGGAAGTAATTCACCTAGGTCATGATAGAAGTGTAGAGGATGTGGTGAATACTGCCATTCAAGAAGACGCAAATGCTATAGCTATTACTTCTTACCAAGGAGGACACAACGAATACTTTAAATTTATGCACGATCTTCTTAAAGAAAGAGGTGCCGAGCATATTAAAATCTTCGGAGGAGGTGGTGGAGTTATCCTTCCAGAAGAGATAAAAGAATTGGAAGCCTACGGAGTGGAGAGAATATATGCACCCGATCATGGACGAGAAATGGGCTTGCAAGGAATGATTAATGACTTGGTGAAACGTGCGGACTTCCCTATAGGCGATACGTTAGATAATGAAGTGGACAAATTAAAGGATAAATACTATCCTGCCATTGCACGATTGATATCGTCTGCCGAAAACTTTCCGAAAGTAGCACAGGAGAGTTTGGATAAAATTCACAAGATAAATAAAGACAGTAAAATCCCTGTGTTAGGAATAACAGGAACGGGAGGCGCTGGTAAATCTTCTTTAGTCGATGAGTTAGTTAGAAGGTTCTTGCTGGATTTTCCTGAAAAAACATTGGGAATTATCTCAATCGACCCATCGAAAAGAAAAACCGGCGGTGCTTTACTAGGCGATAGAATTCGTATGAATGCTATAGACTCACCTAGAGTGTATATGCGAAGTTTAGCAACAAGACAAAGTAACTTGTCTATTTCTAAACACATCCAAGAAGCCGTAGAAATTCTTAAGGCAGCTAAGTATGACTTGATTATTTTAGAAACTTCAGGTATTGGTCAGAGCGATACGGCAATAACCGATCATAGTGATATTTCCTTGTATGTAATGACCCCAGAATTTGGTGCAGCATCCCAACTAGAAAAAATTGATATGTTGGACTTCGCCGATATTGTATCATTAAACAAATTCGATAAGCAAGGGGCTCTAGATGCGATTCGTGATGTTAAAAAACAATACCGCAGAAACCACTTGATGTTCGAAGCAAACGACGAGAATATTCCAGTGTATGGCACAATCGCATCGCAGTTTAACGATCCTGGAATGAATCAACTGTATCGGAAAATAATGGATGTACTGCATGAGAAAGCTGGCTTCGTTGGAAAAAGCGAGTTTAAGATTACCGAAGAAATGTCCGAAAAGATATTTGTCATTCCTCCTGCAAGAACACGTTATTTATCAGAAATATCAGAGAGCAATCGAATCTATGACAAGAATAGCTTGTTGCAAGCAGAGGTTGCACAACAACTATATGGAGTTTACAAAACCCTTGTTACGGTAGCCGACCTTGAAGAAAAAACAGAAAACCTACTGAACATGCATGGATTGGAAGAGGATGTTTTCTTGAACGTAGGTAAAGAGCAAAAGGAAAAGGATCCAGCCAAATTGCAGATTATAGAACTGCTTCTTAAAGAGTTCTCTAGAATTAAAATGAAATTAAACCCATATAATTGGGAGGTAATCACAGGTTGGGACGAAAAAGTAAACCGATACAAAGAGCCGATTTATAGTTTTAAAGTTCGCGATAAAGAAATCAAGATAGAAACGCATAGCGAGTCTTTATCTCATACACAAATTCCTAAAATCTCATTACCTAAGTATCGTGCTTGGGGAGATATTTTAACGTGGGTTTTACAAGAAAACGTACCAGGAGAATTTCCTTACACCTCAGGGCTTTATCCGTTTAAACGAACAGGAGAAGACCCTACCAGAATGTTTGCTGGAGAAGGTGGACCAGAACGCACAAACCAGCGCTTCCACTATGTGAGTCTTGGCATGCCTGCAAAAAGACTTTCTACTGCTTTCGATAGCGTAACGCTTTACGGAAACGACCCAGATCATAGACCCGATATTTATGGAAAGATTGGAAATGCAGGAGTTTCAATTTGCTGTCTAGACGATGCAAAGAAACTATACTCAGGATTCGACCTTAGCCATTCGCTTACATCGGTAAGTATGACTATAAACGGTCCTGCACCTATGTTGCTTGGTTTCTTTATGAACGCAGCTATCGATCAGAACTGTGAGAAGTATATTAAAAAACACGGGTTAGAAGCGGAGGTTGAAGCTAAGATAAAAGCTATTTATGAAGATAATGGATTGGAACGTCCTAAGTATAATGGGCCATTACCAGAAGGAAATGACGGTTTAGGTCTTATGCTACTAGGGGTAACAGGCGATAGAGTTTTACCAAAAGACGTCTATGAAAAAATAAAGGCCGAAACTATGTCACTGGTAAGAGGTACGGTACAAGCCGATATTTTAAAAGAAGACCAAGCGCAAAACACTTGTATTTTCTCCACAGAGTTTGCTTTGCGATTAATGGGAGATGTACAGGAATATTTTATAGAAAATCAAGTTCGAAACTTTTATTCGGTTTCAATTTCTGGATACCATATTGCCGAAGCAGGTGCCAACCCAATAACACAATTAGCATTTACGCTTGCTAATGGCTTTACCTATGTAGAGTACTACTTGAGCAGAGGAATGGATATCAATGCATTTGGACCTAACCTATCGTTCTTCTTTAGCAACGGTATCGATCCAGAATATTCTGTAATCGGTAGAGTAGCACGTCGCATTTGGTCAAAAGCTATGAAGTATAAGTACGATGCCAATGCACGTGCACAAATGTTGAAGTATCATATTCAAACTTCTGGAAGGTCGTTACATGCTCAAGAGATTGACTTCAATGATATCCGTACTACCTTACAAGCGCTGTATGCGATTTACGATAACTGTAACTCATTACACACAAATGCCTACGACGAGGCGATTACTACGCCTACAGAAGAAAGCGTTCGTCGTGCAATGGCCATTCAGTTGATTATCAATAAAGAGTTAGGCCTTGCAAAAAATGAGAACCCAATTCAAGGATCTTTTATAATCGAAGAGTTAACCGATCTGGTTGAAGACGCAGTGCTTTTAGAATTCGACCGTATTACCGATAGAGGAGGAGTCTTAGGTGCTATGGAAACCATGTACCAGAGAAGTAAAATACAAGAAGAAAGCTTGTATTACGAAACACTAAAACATACTGGAGAATTTCCAATTATTGGTGTGAATACTTTCTTGAGCAGCAAAGGCTCGCCTACCGTACTACCAAACGAAGTGATTCGGGCTACCGAAGAAGAAAAGCAAGCACAGATTACTACTTTAGAGAACTTACACGAAGTGCATAAAGATGATTCGAGTGAGGCTTTGAAAAGAATCCAAGAGAAAGCCATTCAAAACGAGAATGTCTTTGAAGAACTTATGGAGGCTTCCAAGGTTTGCTCGTTAGGACAACTTACAAGTGCGCTGTTTGAAGTAGGAGGGCAGTACCGTAGAAATATGTAACAAATTATATAATGAGTATAAAGGAACCCCCGAATGGATAATTTCGGGGGTTTCTTTTATAAATTTTAACTATAAAGATAGTTTCCACTTTCGTTGTAAAGCTCTAAAGCGCCGTACTTCGTGTTTTAATAAGTGAATAAATTCTTTTCCATTATCCGATTGTTGTTCTAGTCGTTCACAGTTCTTGTGTAAGCGATAGACCCACTTTTCAATAGCCGTTAAGTGCTTGTCTCTATTCTCAGACAAGACTTCATTTTCGGCATTTAAAATGGAATCCCCCAAAAAGTTAGAGTGAAGTATAATGTCGCCCGTCAAATAAATTGCTGGATGTTCCTTTCCGTCATACGATAATGTAGACATCTCATAATTTAAGTACTGTGAAATGTTTTCTGAAAGACTTAATATATCTAATGCCTTTTTATAAATAGGCGATTTAGAATAAGCATTATTGTTGTACATAACTTTTAATAAAGTTTCTAGGCGTTTGACTTAATCAAAGTTAGTTAGAAATAAGAGGAATATACAATCGATTTTAAGGTAGAACCAGCTTTTAGCCTTAGATTGTAATTTAACCTGTAAAATAAACTTCGATATGAAAATTGATGAGCTTAACTGGAAAATTTTAACTTGTCTACAAGAGAACGCAAGAATGAGTAATGCAGCAATAGGTCGACGAATAGGAATGAGCTCTCCGGCGGTTGCAGATAGGATTAAGAAGATGGAGGATATAGGGGTTATCCAAGGTTATACAGCTAATATAGCTCCTATAGAAACGGGCTTGCAGTTAAGAGCTATTATCACCATTCGTGCTTTTATGGGAAAACTCCGACCCTTTATAGAAAAGGTAAAAACCTTTGAGGAAGTCTTAAACTGTTACAGAGTTACGGGAAACGAGAATATAGTGATGGAGGTGGTGTTTAAAGATCAAAAGCACATGGAGTCTTTTATAGATCAGATTATTGTATATGGAGAAAGTAAAACACAAATCGTTCTTTCACATGTAGTAAATCACGCCCCTATTAAACAAAGTTTGTTAGTGTAGTAAAACCAAAATTTTAAATCTTTTGGGCAATAAAAATTCCAAGAGCTGCTAGTAATACACCGAGTACAATGGATCCGCTTACATAAACCCCTAGTGCAGACCATTCTTGTGCTTTAATTAGATTGTAGGATTCTAAGCTAAAGGTAGAGAATGTGGTGAATCCACCGCAGAAACCAGTTATTAGTAATAACGAAAGATTGGTGCTTATTGGATATTTTAATTGATAGCCAATAAATAAACCAATAAGTAAGGCCCCAATAAGGTTCACTAGAAAGGTAGCTTTTGGGAAAATTTGCGTAGGATTTGCAAAGTAAAGGCTTATCGCATAGCGCAGTATGCTTCCAAAACCACCACCTAGAAAAACAAAAATTAAGTGTTTCATTAGTTTATCCATGTATCAGAATCATATGCAGGGATATAAACTTCGGTTAGCCACTCTGCAGGATTGACCGGAAGTTCCATATAATTTGTCCACTTTAAGATAATGCCTTCTTCCAATGGTACATCGAAACCTTGTTGATCCAAATAGTTAATTCCTAAGTCAAGAGTTTCCTCCCAATACTGATAATTTCCTTTTAAGCTGGTTTTTAAAGTAGATCGCGATTCAAAAACACCAATAACAATCTCTGGATCTTCTAAATTTAATTCATATTCATCTGGCAACGGTAAAGCAACCGAAAACAAGTAATTACGATGGTTATTCTCTCTCTTGTGAAGGACCACTATAGGTGCTCCTTTTACAGGAATACCATGTCGTTCGGTATAATTATAAAGTCGTTTTATCTTTTTTCTCGCAGTAGCGATAAAATTATCTTGATTACTAGCAGTGGCCATATAAATATAGTTACGCTCAGGGAGTGTAGTTAGTCCTATTATTTCAGAATTGTGCAAATTCATTCTATCATTCAGCATGGTATTTAAGCTAGATAAGCTCGAGATAAATAAGTCGGTTTCGGAGTTTATATATTCCTCTCCTTTCCCTAGTCTGAATTTTACTTTCTGCCAAAACGAGAGAACGATATCCGATTCCCATTTTACTTCTGTTTCTAGCTCTCTAAGTTCTTTAAGGTTTATTCTATTGTGCTGGGTCATTGTGCCAGAACTTGTCTTTATTTCCGCATCAAATTCTAAAGTCTTATAGGGAATATTTTTAGAAAAACTCAACTTTCCTTTTTCATACATCTTATTATTGCTTGCCCATTCCATTACATTATTACTACTACTAAGGCTAGTGGTTGGATCTTCTGTCCAGCGTATATGCCATGTCTTCCAGTTCTCCCAGTTTTTTAAAGCATCGTACACCATGTCTTTTGGTGCATGTAAAATGATTGTTTCCGTTTTACTATACTCACCTTTATCGGTACTTATTAAAATAGCACCCCCTATGCCGAGCAAAAGGATGAGGTAGATTATATATTTTACTATTTTCATTTTTTCTTTTCTTTATGTAACTTAAATGCTACAAGGAAATTAATATATTTACCTTTAACAAAATTAAAAATAGATATAAAATGAATAAGAAATTCCTATTAGCTTTATTATTAAGCGGTAGCGTCTTGGTATCCTGTGTGGATAACGCAAACAAAGATACAGAAGCAAAAGTTAAAACAGAAGAAACCGA
>DATGMW010000017.1:0-13818 GCA_035307105.1 Flavobacteriaceae bacterium | reverse complement strand
TCGAAGCGTACTCATTTTTTTAACGCCCTACGGAAGAGAAATGCGGGAGTACTCCAAATCGGTAGTGCATGCATTTGATAAAGCAGTAAAAGAAAACATCCCAGAAGAAGACTTAGAGATTTTTAAGAAAGTAGCCCATTCTATCATTGACTTGATAAACGAAAACAAAATTTACAATAATAAAACAATAAAACATGCATAAAAGAAGAATTAGAAAAGTAGCGGTATTAGGCTCCGGAATTATGGGGAGCGCTATTGCCTGTCATTTTGCAAACATCGGACTAGAGGTACTTTTATTAGATATTGTACCTAGAGAACTTACCGACAAAGAAAAAGCGGCTGGTTTAACATTGGAGGATAAAGCGGTTCGAAATCGAATAGTAAACAACTCCTTATCGCATGCCATTAAATCGAACCCTGCCCCACTCTATCACAAATCATTTGCGGATAGAATTAGCACGGGGAATCTCGAGGACGACTTGCCTAAGATAAAAGATGCAGACTGGGTTATAGAAGTGGTAATAGAACGACTGGATATTAAACAACAAGTTTTTGAGGATGTTGAAAAGTATAGAACACCAGGCACACTAATCACTTCCAACACCTCGGGGATTCCAATCCACCTTATGAGCGAAGGCAGGTCGGAAGACTTCCAACAGCACTTTTGTGGAACGCACTTCTTTAATCCACCGAGATACTTAGAGCTATTTGAAATAATCCCTGGCCCCAAAACAAAACCAGAAATCATAGATTTTCTATCTGTGTATGGTGATAAGTTCTTAGGGAAAACCACCGTAAAAGCAAAAGACACCCCAGCTTTTATAGGAAACAGAATTGGAATCTACGGAATTCAAAGCATGTTTGAGTTGGTAAAAGAAATGGGGCTTACAGTAGAAGAAGTGGACAAATTAACTGGTCCAGTGATAGGTAGACCAAAATCGGCTACTTTCCGTACGATTGATGTAGTAGGTTTAGATACTTTAGTCAGCGTAGCAAAAGGAATCTATGAAAATGTGCCAGAAGATGAGGAGCACGCAGTATTTCAAACACCGGACTATGTGCAAACCATGTTGGACAACAACTGGCTAGGAAGCAAAACAGATAGTAAAGGGTTTTACCAACGCGTAAGACAAAAAGATGGTCCTAGCAAAATATTAGCACTAGACCTTAATACCTTAGAATATCGGGAGCAAAAGAAAGCAAACTTTGCTACACTCGAACTTACCAAACCTATTTCTAACCTTGCCGATCGTTTTCCAGTATTGGTAGACGGAAAAGATAAAGCAGGAGAGTTTTACAGAAAAAACTTTGGTGGAATGTTCGCTTATATCACCAATCGTATACCAGAAATAGCAGATTCACTTTATCAGATAGACGATGCGATGAAAGCTGGATTTGGTTGGGAAATAGGACCATTTGCAATATGGGACGCTGTTGGAATAGAAAAAGGTTTAGAACTTGCTAAAGATTTAGGGAAGACTCCAGCTCCTTGGGTTAAGGAAATGTTAGATGCTGGGAAAAAGAGTTTCTACAAAACGAAAGACGGTAAACGCTATTATTACGATACAAAATCCAAAGACTACGTTTTAATTCCAGGACAAGATGCCTTTATCATTTTGGAAAGCATCAACAAAGAAAAAACGGTATTTGAAAACAGTGGCATCCGCGTAACCGATTTAGGAGATGGTATTTTAAACGCTGAGTTTACAAGTAAAATGAACTCTATAGGTGGCGATGTTTTAACTGGATTAAATAGAGCGATAGATATAGCCGAGAAAGATTTTGACGGACTGATTGTAGGAAACCAAGGGAAAAACTTCTCGGTAGGAGCAAACATCGGAATGATCTTTATGATGGCAGTAGAACAGGAATACGAAGAGCTAAACATGGCGGTAAAGTTATTCCAAGATACTACCATGCGACTTCGCTACTCAAGCATTCCAACCATTGTAGCACCACACGGAATGACCTTAGGTGGTGGTTGTGAAATGGCATTACATGCCGATCGTGTAGTAGCGGCAGCCGAAAGTTATATAGGATTAGTAGAACTAGGCGTAGGAGTAATTCCTGGCGGTGGCGGATCCAAAGAAATGGCACTACGTGCAGGAGATTTATACCATAAAGGAAACGTAGAACTCAACACTTTACAGGAATACTTCTTAACCATAGGAATGGCAAAAGTATCTACCTCTGCTTATGAAGCTTTCGATACCGATATCCTGCAACATGGAAAAGATATTGTGGTAGTTAATAAACACCGACAACTAGCCGTAGCAAAACAAGTGGCTAGACAGATGGCCGATCAAGGCTACACACAACCAATGCGACGTAAAGACGTTCGCGTATTAGGCAAGCAAGCCTTAGGAATGTTCTTGGTTGGGACCGACAGTATGAATGCTGGTAAGTTTATAAGTGACCACGATAAGAAAATCGCTAATAAACTAGCTTACGTAATGTCTGGTGGTGACTTATCTGAACCTACCTTGGTAACCGAACAATACTTATTGGATTTAGAACGCGAAGCTTTCTTGAGCTTGGTGACCGAAAGAAAATCATTGGAGCGATTACAGCACATGATTCAGAAGAACAAACCACTTCGTAATTAAACAACAACGCAACAAAAACATTAGAAATGAAAAATACAGCATATATAGTAGGAGGATATCGAACAGCAGTAGGGAAAGCGCCACGCGGGGTATTCCGCTTTACGCGCCCAGATGAAATGGCTGCCGATACCATAAAACATTTATTAAAGGACTTTCCTCAATTAGATAAGAAACGTATCGACGACGTTATTGTAGGAAATGCAATGCCAGAAGCAGAGCAAGGACTAAACATGGGACGTCTAATCTCATTGATGGGCCTAGGAATAACCGATGTGCCAGGAGTAACGGTTAACCGATACTGCGCCTCTGGATTAGAAACTATTGCAACAGCAACAGCAAAAATACAAAGCGGAATGGCCGACTGCATTATTGCAGGAGGAACCGAAAGCATGAGCCTTATCCCAATGGGTGGATATAAACCTATGCCAGACTACAAAGTTGCAAAAGAAGGCAACGAAGATTATTACTGGGGAATGGGACTTACTGCAGAAGCAGTAGCAGAAAAATACAAGGTGTCTAGAGAAGACCAAGATAAGTTCGCTTATGAATCCCATCAAAAAGCACTAAAAGCTTTAGAAACCAATCGATTTGACAAACAAATTGTACCGATTGATGTCTCCCACACCTTTGTGGATAACAATGGTAAAAAAGCCACAAAAACTTATACAGTAACCCAAGACGAAGGACCAAGAAAAGATACCAGCCTAGAAGTTTTAGGAAGACTAAGACCGGTATTTGCAGCAGGCGGATCGGTAACCGCAGGCAACTCCTCTCAGATGAGCGACGGTGCCGCATTCGTTATGGTAATGAGCGAGCATATGGTAAAAGAACTGAACATTGAGCCGATTGCGCGACTTGTTAGTTACGCAGCTGCTGGAGTAGAACCAAGAATTATGGGTATAGGCCCAGTAGCGGCCATTCCAAAAGCACTGAAACTTGCAGGACTGAGTCAAAAGGATATTGAGTTGATAGAGCTTAACGAAGCTTTCGCATCGCAATCTTTGGCAGTAATACGCAGTTTAGAGCTAGACCCAACCATTGTTAACGTAAATGGAGGTGCTATAGCTATGGGACATCCATTGGGCTGTACAGGTGCTAAACTAAGCGTTCAGGTATTTGATGAAATGCGCCAAAGAGATCTAAAAAACAAATATGGCTTAGTAACCATGTGTGTTGGAACAGGTCAAGGTGCTGCAGGAATTTACGAGTTTTTAAAATAATATTTTCATCTTCAATAATAACAACAACATGAGCAACAATAAAGATAACTTAATACGTGGCGGTCAATTTATAGTACATAAAACAGAGGCAAAAGATGTATTTACGCCAGAAGACTTTACCGAGGAGCAGCGAATGATGCGCGATTCTGTAAAAGAATTCATAGACAAAGAAGTAATACCTAAGAAACCACAATTCGAGAAAAAAGACTACGCACTTACAGAAAGCGTTATGCGCAAAGCTGGAGAGTTAGGTTTATTAGGAATAGCCGTACCAGAAGAATACGATGGTATGGGGATGGACTTTGTAACCACTATGCTGGTTTGTGATTATATTTCTGGGGCAACCGGATCTATTGCAACAGCATTTGGAGCACATACTGGAATTGGTACGATGCCAATAGTGCTTTACGGAAACGATGAACAAAAGAAAAAGTATCTACCTAAATTAGCAACAGGCGAATGGTTTGGCGCATATTGCTTAACCGAACCAGAAGCTGGTAGTGATGCGAATAGCGGAAAAACAACCGCCACCCTAACAGAGGACGGAAAACACTATCTGATATCAGGTCAGAAAATGTGGATTTCCAATGCTGGCTTCGCAGATTTACTTATCGTCTTTGCAAGAATTGAGGATGACAAGTATATCACTAGCTTTATCGTAGAGAATGATCCGGCTAACGGAATCACTATGGGTGAGGAAGAAAACAAATTAGGTATTCACTCCTCTTCTACCCGACAAGTGTTTTTTAGCGAAACAAAAGTTCCTGTAGAAAATATGTTATCGGAGCGTGGCAATGGATTTAAAATTGCTATGAACGTTCTAAACATAGGGCGAATTAAACTAGCAGGAGCCTGTTTAGATGCACAACGTCGTGTATTAGGACTTTCTACAGAATATGCTAAAGAACGAAAGCAGTTCAAAACGCCAATTGCAGAATTTGGTGCTATTAAGTTTAAACTAGCAGAGATGGCCATGTACACTTATGTTAGTGAAAGTGGGACCTATCGCGGAGCCAAAGACATCGACAATCGTTTAAAATTGCGTATTGAAGCTGGAGAAGACCCAGCTATTGCAGAACTAAAAGCAGTAGAAGAATTTGCTATAGAGTGTTCTATACTAAAAGTAGCTGCATCGGAGTACATGCAGAACTCGGCAGACGAAGGGGTTCAAATCTACGGAGGAATGGGCTTTAGCGCCGATGCTCCAATGGAATCAGCTTGGCGTGATGCAAGAATTTCCCGTATCTACGAAGGTACAAACGAAATCAACCGAATGTTGACCATTGGAATGTTACTGAAAAAAGCCATGCGTGGCCAAGTAAACATTTTAGAACCTGCGATGAAAGTGGCAGAAGAGCTTACTTCTATCCCATCCTTCGATACGCCTGATTACAGCGCATATCTATCGGAAGAGAAAGCCATATTAGAAAACCTTAAGAAAGTATTCTTAATGGTTGCTGGAGCTGCTGTACAAACTTATGGAGAAGAGTTAGAAAGCCATCAGCAATTGCTTTTAGTGGCATCTGATATTCTTATCGATATATACATGGCAGAAAGTGCCATACTACGTACCGAGAAGAATGCAGAGCGAAGCGGCGAAGACTCTCAAAAAATACAATTGGCAATGACCCAACTGTATTTATATAAAACAGTAGATAAGATAACAGCACGTGCAAAAGAGGGCATCGTATCCTTCGCAGAAGGCGACGAGCAGCGAATGATGCTTATGGGCTTGCGTAGATTCACTAAATACCAAGACTACCCTAAAGTTACCGAGCTACGAAACACCATAGCAGAAAGAATTATAGCGGATAATGGATATAAATTCTAAAGCAACGAATTAGCTAGAAAGAAAAAATCCCTGTCTTTAATTAAAGACAGGGATTTTTATTTATACAAGTAATATGGTCAGAAATTAATCGATTAAATCATTATTATCTGTTTCTCTTTGTGGCGTTCTCCATGTCCACTTATTCTTCTCTTGTGGCTCAATCCTAACTGCCATTGGTCTTAGGAAGTTTCCTCCTTCATCCACTCCTTTTCTATCTATTGGATCTCCCCAACGTTTGTGATCAAACCAGTCGAAACCTTCTCCCCATAACTCGATCGCGCGATACTTCTTAATCTCCTCTAGCAAATCAGATCCAGATGCAGTTAAGGTATAGTTTGGATCTCTACCTGTGCTTACTATAAGCTCTTCCAATAAATCACCTATTCTAGTATCTGCTGGATTCTCAAAATACCTTGCTTCTGCTTCGATCAATACCATTTCTGAAGAACGGAAGTGGTTTAAATTCCCTACTCCTGGCATATCGTTCGCACTTATTTTGAATTGCATATGCGTATAGACTTTTGCATTTCCAGCAAGTGCTGGAAATCGATCACGAGCATGTGCATCTAAATCATCTCCAGCCTCACCTGTATTTTCATTATAATCAAATCCTTCTGGATCTAAGAATAAATCTCTACGAATATCGGTCTCTGGCACTTGATCATACAGCTCCTTGCTCATGCGTTTAGGATAGGTACGAACTGCACTTGCTGTGGAGTTGTAAGCGATGTAAGCAAAGTAGGAATAGAAATATAATGTTTCATCTAACGCTCCATAACTACTCCATATCCATTCATTAGTAGGATTTGCAAATCCAGCTTTATAATCTTCTACGCTCATTAATGGGTGCTCTGATCTGGCTTGGGAAGCATACGTTATTGCAGTAGGATAATCTTGCTTATTGATTGCCGCACGAGCATAAATTGCTTCTGCAACCTTTGCATCCACTTCATAATTTTCCGTACGAGTATACTCTGCCCTATCATACAGGAAAAGTGCCAAGTCTAAATCCTCGTATATTTGATCGTATACCTCTCCTAAAGTAGATAGAGGCATAGAGTCCGAAGTTGGTTCTAGTCTAAGAACAAGTGCTTTTGTAGCGCCATTATTAGAGTCTTCCCAACGGTTACCGTAAAGTTGCGCCAACATAGTGTAGCTATACGCTCTATAACTAAGCGCTTGTGCCTTTATGTAATCTTTCTCATTTTGAGGTCCCTCTGCTCCTTCAATATTATGAATTACCTCGTTTGCATTGGCAATAAGTTTATAATAATAATGCCAAGGATAGTAATTATAGATACTAGTTGTATTGTCGTAATAATTACCATTTATAACGTTCGCCCAACCTGTAAGTCCTACGTTAAAGTGATTTCCTGGATAGTTACCATAGTACATTTTTATAGTTCCTTCCCCGTTAAATCCTTGGGATCCCATTTGTTGGGTGGTCATTATTTTAGCCATACCGTTTATAACAAGTTTGGCATTGGCTGTGGATTCAAAAACCGTTTCTGCCCCTGTTTCATCAGAAGGGGCTGTTTCTAGAAAGTCACTACTACAAGCCGAAAGTAGTAATGCCCCAGATAACGTGATGTATTTTAATATATTAATTCTCATAATTCAATTTTTTATAGTCCAACATTAACTCCCAAAGTAAAGGTTCTCGGGGTAACAAAAGCATTTTGGCTACTACCTGCAAACGATTGTTGTGGGTTCATTCCTGTAAGTTTTGTGAAAGTTGCTAAGTTTTCCACACCAATATTAAAGTTCATGGAAGACAACTTCATTCTCTCTGCAATATCCTGTGGTAAGTTGTAGCTTAACGTAATATTCTTAACTACTAAATAAGACCCATCTTGTAAGAATCTATTTGAGGTAGCGTTGTTATATGTGCTTCTAGAGAAGTTTACTTCTGGAGTGCCATTAGCATCAATTCTATCTGCAGAGGTCTCTGTCATTCCATCTGGAATTCCATTCCAAGAATTTAAAACGTCTTTGTGTAGCGCACTTGGATTCCCAGACATAGACATTAAACTTGCATACGAGTAATCGTATACTTTTCCTCCTACACTATAAGTAAAAATTCCGCTTAATGTAAAATTCTTCCAACCTACTTCTGTACTAAAGCTACCATAAACATCTGGAATAGCACTTCCAGACCAGTCTCTTCTACCATATGTAGTATTGGTAGTATAATACTCCCCATTTATTTCTCTAAAGAATTCATCTGGGACTGTTTCTCCATCTGGATTGGAACCATTTACATTGTATTTCTCTGCATCTACTTCATAAAGAGCCTCTCCAGTCATTTGATCTACTCCTGCAAATTGGTACATATAGAAGTCGTAAATACTACGTCCTTCTGCACGTTTAAAGTTTCCTGAGATAATTCCGTTTTCACGATTTTCCTCTGGCAGTCTAACAATTTTGTTTTTCATTATAGTAGCGTTTGCTCCTACATTCCAATACCAATCTTGGTTTCTTATTAAATCAATATCAAAAGATAACTCTAATCCGCTATTGGAAATCGTACCTATGTTTTGGGTAATGGTAGATACTGCAGAACTGGTAGATGTTGATCCAGCTGAAAGTGGCAGGTTAATGTCGAATAATAAGTTTTGAGAACGCTTATCGAAATATTCGATATTAAAATTCATTCGATTAAAAATACGTCCTTCCAAAGCTGCCCCAATAGAGGCTGAAGTTTCCCAAATAAGATCTTCCGCAGCATTCTGTGACTTAAACAAAGCCGCTAAGTTAGCGTTTTGCCTAATATCGTATAGTGCATGGTATGCATATCTACCAATACCTTGATCGCTCCCTACCTCTCCGTAAGATGCACGGAACTTAAGATTGTCTACAAAGTCTAAGTTAAAGAAGTCTTCTTTAGATACAATCCAGCTACCACCTACAGACCAAAAGTTACCCCAACGTTTCTTTTTAGAAAACTTGGAAGAACCATCCCGTCTAAAAGAAGCTTCCGCATAATATTTATGATCAAAATTATACTTTGCTCTACTTAAATAACCTTCGGTAGTATAGGAATGTCCATAATCATATAGATTGGTAATTTCTGTAAAGTTGATGAAGTCTTCTTTTCCAGGAAAGGTCTCATTTGTTTTATAACCATATAAGTAATTATAGTTATCTGAATAACTCTCATGCCCGGCAAGGACTTCTAAGTTATGATTACCAAAACTTCTATTCCAGTTTAATAACTGTTGACCTGTATAGGTTTTATATCGATATATTGTTCTCTTTGCTCTACCTCCATTTCCTGCTCCATCGCCAATGATAGCATTATTATAGCTTTGATTTTCTTCGTTACGCACACTTAAATCACCACGTAACGAAAGAGTAAAGTCCTTTAAGAAAGTTATGTCTGTATAGACTTGACCGTTTAATGTATTCCTAAAAGATCGCTGACTATCCAGTTCGTTCTCCCATATAGTATGACGACCTACATATTGATTTCTAGTATCTTCTCCCCCGTCATACATTCTATTTCCATTTTCATCTAAAAGATAGTCCCCTGTTTGTGGATCGTGTAAATACACTGGATAAATAGGTGCAATATTTCTGGCATACATAAATGGGTTAACAAAAGAGTTTGAGCTGCTTGGCGTACCAGAAAGCGTAGTTGCCTTTTGATGGGTTCCAGTTAAATTCAACCCATATCCTAACCATTCATTTGCTTTGTAATCTGCATTAAGTCTTGCATTAAAGCGATCAAAATCAGATTTAATTACATAATGCTCTTCATTAAGGTATCCTACAGAATAAAAGACACCCCCTTTATCATTGGAGTTTCTAGCACTCACGTTGTACTCTTGACGATATCCTGTTCGCTCTATTCCATCATACCAGTCTAAATCTCCTCTATAACCGTCAAGGATTTGAGCGTCGGATCTTAGTTTTCCATCCTCAGTAAAAAGATCCCCATCTGCTTGATTATAAATATTCAACTTCAAATAATCTTGTACAAGATTATTTGAAGCATATACATTAGCTTCTTCCATACTAAGAGATGGGTCATCGCTTAAAAGTGAGTTCCTATAACCCTGCCACATCGTTTCCATAAATTCATCAGGACCAATTCGATCGTATTCGGAAATACCCCTGTTGAAAAAACCTTGTTTTATAGATACATTCATACCGCCTTCTCCTTTACCTACTTTGGTTTGTATCATAATTACACCATTCGAGGCACGGTTACCATAAAGTGTAGAAGCAGAGGCGTCTTTTAAAACAGAAATGCTCTCAATATCCGAAGGGCTTATGTCCGAAATATTACCACTGTAAGGAACACCATCCACAACATATAACGGAGCGTTACTACCATTTATTGAAGTAAACCCTCTAATTTGAATTTCAGGATCAGAACCTGGTGATGTGTTATTTACTTGAATACCTGCTGCAGAGCCTTCTAAAGCTCCAGTAGCACTACTTATTGCACGCTTTGCAATAGATTCCGAACTTACAGATGTAATCGAGCCAGTAATAGATTCTTTACTAGCTGTTCCATAAGCAACAATCAGTACTTCATCCATCACATTAGAGCTTGGATCCAAAACAATAGTATAAGTATCTCGAGAGTCTACTGTAACTGTTTTGGTTTCAAAACCAATATAAGTGACTTCTAGATTGTCGCCGACATTGACTTTGATATTGAAGTTTCCATCAAAGTCTGTACTTGTTCCATTGGTTGTGCCTTTAACTAAAAGAGTAGCTCCTAGTAATGGTGAACCACTAGGATCCGTTACCGTTCCGTTGATGCGCTTTTCTTGTGCAAAAGCATAAGACGATATCATTAACAGCATCAGGAATGTCAAAAACTTACTTAACTTTACATTCATATTTTTTTGGATTTTAATTATCTCATAATCGCCAAAAGTAATAATATATTGTTAAGAAGAAAAAGAAAATAGACCTAGTAATACACTGAAAAAGTTAGCGTTGCCTTTAAGTTATTAAGCTATAAACATTTCATTAATAAACAAATTCTACTAATGATGATTTAAAAAACTGAATCTATTGCTTTAATCATATAAACTGATAATAATGTAAGGAAAAAAGTTAGGAGTCTTTATTTATAATCAGTCTAAAATGACGTCAAAATACAAAATGAGTGACAATATAAATAAGTAAGCCTACCAAGCCACCCACTAAAGTACCGTTTACACGAATAAACTGTAAGTCTTTTCCAACCTCCAATTCGAGTTTTTCACTTAATTCTTTCCCATCCCAATTACCAACTGTGCGCTCAATTAATCCACTTAATTCTTTTGTGTTTTTAAGTATCAATCTATACAAACTATGTTGCACCCAGGAGTTTAGTTTGGACTGCATTTCTTTGTCCTTTTCAAAGTCATCTGCGAATTTAGATAAGGAGTCTTGTAAATAATGGCGTATCCCACCTTGCTCATCGGCAAGTTCGGCGGTTAATTTAGATGAAATATAACCCCACAAATTTAAAATATAATGTTCTGTAGTTTTCGGATCCATATAATCTGAAACCATTTTTACAAACTTATTCTGCCATTTAGGGTCTTCCTTTAATTGCTCACTCCAATCCCAAATCTTTTGTTCCAATTCCTTTCGGATGAAATGATTCTCATCCTCTTCTATTTCTGTTAAAAAAGATTGCAAACCTTTTATTAGCTGGTTTGTTACCGACTTTCCGCCTATTAAGCCTAATAGTGGTTGTTTTTCTACCACACGCTCATAAATAAGCTGTTTATTTTTTATAGTATATTTTTGGATTTCTGGAATAATAGCATCGATTAGCTTGTCCTGCTCCTTATTATCTAGCGCGTATTGAACTGCTTTTGCCACAAAAGAAGGATATGGAACATTAGGAATATTTTCTTTTATTTGGGCTGCAACATAGGTTACTACCGTCTCTTCTTTAACATTCTTTAATATATTTTCTATAATTACTATTAGTTCGTTAGTTATCATAGAAATTGTACCGGGCTTACCGAGCCAAGAAGAGATATACTTACTGACCTCTAAGTCCTCAATATAAGGCCGAATAGTTTTAGGCGTCAAAAAGTTATCCGTAACAAAGTCCCCAAGATTAGCACCTATTTTACCTTTATTAGATTCTATAAGATTGGTGTGCGGAATTTTTAATCCCATAGGATATCGAAACAACGCAGTAACGGCAAACCAATCGGCCAAAGCTCCAACCATAGCCGCTTCAGAAAATGCCTTCACATAATGCATCCAGGAAGCCTCTTGTAAATGAATAGCATATAGCATAGCGATATAGGTGAAGGCCATAAATATAAATAAGCCTGTAGCTAATCGCTTATATTTTCTGAGTTCTGCTTCTTTATTCATTAGTATATTAGATTTAAATTATACAACTAGAATCCAAAGGTATTGTAATTCTAGTTTAGTCAAGTAAATATTATTAGTATTAAAATAGTTATAATTAACTCTTCCTATAATATATATCTAAAGCTATTACATAACTTTAATTCGATATAAACATTAAAATAAAGGAATTATGGAGCTAAAATGGAAAAAACAAGGAGACTATTTAGAAAGAAAACTTACGTTCGATAGTCAAAAAGAATTAGCAACTTTCCTCTTAAAGGTAGCAACACAATCGGATAAGGTAAAGCATCATTGCGACATGGAAGTGTCTAAAGCAACTACTTTAAGGCTAAGACTTACAACGCATGACGAAAAGAATACCGTTACAGAGAAAGATTATGAACTTGCTAAATGGATAGATACTTTAAAGTAGTGTGCTAAAATACCTATAGTTTAAACATAACTAAGACTTTTCATTCCCAGTAGGATTAAAAGTCATATGCAACCTTAATATTTCGGAAGCCTGCCCATCATTGTCTGTTACTAAAACAAGCTCTGCTACTGTTTCTGATAAGATTTCATCCACTATAACCGACTCGATTTTTAAGGGAAAGCCGGGATTAGGGATTTTCTTAATAATAATTTCATCGGATAGATTTCCATTATTTATTTCTATCAAACCGATAAAGCTTCCTAGAATTGGACCATCGTCATAAGCATTGGGTGCATCTTCTACAGAAGCTGTAAATATCAGATAAGGTTTTTGTCCATAAATAGTAGCACCAGAAAATCCTGCCTGTAGCCCATTAATTTTTGGCAAGGAATATATACTTACTTTTGGAATGGGAAAGTCTGACTCTGCTTTACAATAGCTTATAAAGTCGGTATAAGGAAAACAGAATATTATATTACGGCCTCTATTAAAAAGATAAAGTAGCTCACCATACATAGCAAGACCTTCTATATCCAACTCATAACCGTCCATAACTTCCATTCTACGTATATGCTCATAGAAGAGAGAAATATCGTATTTTTTATATTTCACTTCCTTTTCAATATCCACTAAAACACATACATCCCTTTCGGGTGATTTTGATCCAGAGCCAAAAACTAAAATCTCCGTCTCACTGATCAATTCCATAGCTTCAAAATCTGGCTTATCAATCTTAGGAATAGTATCACCTTGCAGTTTACCACAAGAATAAATCAAGTTTTTAGAAATCAAATCGAAGTGTTTATCGATTTTGAATAAATAAGGGGAGTCATCTCCTATCACATAGAAATTCTCCTTAAATTTAGCTATTCCAGAGGCACTTGGAATCTCTTTTAAGATCTGTACACTCAATATATCTATGTCTAATCTATTTTGATTCAATGGAGTATATGCTTTAGTTTAAAAAAAGAGTCCAATTTTAAAATGAATAATTATTAGAAACTTTTTCATATTATGGTATGATTAAAGCTATAAAGTTAGGCAATTGAATTAGTCTTAGATACTAACAGTAATAGTTTAGCTTTAATCAAAATAATATGCTCGGTATTTCTTAGATAGAAATGGAACAGACACACAATAGTGGACGCTACCTTTTCTTTTAACTAGAGAGAAAGCATAGAGAGGAAGCAGCCCTAGCTAAAGATTAATTTTATAGAAGTATTCTAAAAATAAAAAACTCCCATATCTATTTAGATATGGGAGTTTTAAAATAAGTAAAGGCGGCGTCCTACTCTTCCACAATAGTAGTACCATCGGCGCTAACGAATTTAACTTCTCTGTTCGGAATGGGAAGAGGTGAGACTCGTTGCTATAACCACCTTAAAATCATAAAGACCTTAAATAATA
>DATGMW010000016.1:0-7113 GCA_035307105.1 Flavobacteriaceae bacterium | reverse complement strand
TATTCTCTAGTTTAATGAACTTTTCTCCGTCATAAGGATGAATTTCTAGAGCTAGATTGTATTCATTTGCCAGTTCAAAAATCGGTTCGTTTTCTTTGTCAAAAATACAACGCCATGTCCCTATGGTATCCATATAGTGCGTAGGCAAGCATAATAAGTTCATCCCTAACTCCTCTACACATCTTCGAATTTCCCATAGGGCGCCTTCTCTAAATCCTGGATGCACCACAAAGCCACAAGTGAATTTGCTTGGGTGGTCGTGTTCTACCTTGGCATTAAAATCGTTTTGAAATCGCAAAGCTTGACGCATTTCTTCAACGCGAAGACCATTGCCGTATAGCTGGGATAAATTTAAGATTACCGCATGGTCTATATCAAATCTTTCCATCCATTCTAGCTTTTCCTTTAGAAAAAAACTAGAGTCGGTAACCGGTCTTTTCCAGTTTTTTTGAAGCATGTACTTCCTTTCCTCGTCCACCCAGAATATTTCCTTTTCACGCATAAAGCTCGGAATATCCTCGGGATAAGGAAGAAGGTGGGAGTGGCCATTGATTTTCAATTTCTTTTTGGTCGTCTCCATAATGGGTTAGCTTTTAAAGTGATTTGGTTCGTCCACCATCTACTGGTAGGTTCACCCCGTTTATGTATTGTGCTGCTGGGCTAGCCAAGAAAGTAGCGGCATAGGCCACTTCTTCTGGTTCTGCGAAACGTCTAGCAGGCACTTGTAGCTTCATGCTCTTGGCCACTTCTTCTTCGCTTATGTCATCGCGTTTAGAACGGGTGCTTATAATAGATGCAAGTCGTGGTGTTGCGGTAAATCCTGGTAGCACATTGTTTACCGTTATTCCAAACTGTCCTAATTCATTGGCCATAGTTTTGCTCCAGCTAGCTACTGCGCCACGAATGGTGTTGCTAACTCCTAAGCCATCTATAGGTTGTTTTACCGAGGTAGAAATAATGTTGATTATCCGTCCATATCCGTCCTCTTTCATGCTTGGCATAACCGCTTGTGCTATTAGTTGGTTTACCACCACATGCATCTTAAACGCATTGGTAAATTCCTCGGTTGCGGCTTGAATGATAGGGCCCCCTTTTGGCCCTCCAGTATTGTTGATTAGAATGTGAAAGTTTCGGTTTTTACATAAACCCTCTACCACTTTTTGCACTTGTTCTACATTTTGAAAATCGGCTACAGCATACTCGTGATTTCCTACAGCAGATTTAGGAAGCTTTTGTAACACTTCTTGTAGCTTTTTCTCATCGCGTGCTAGGAGCGTAATGGTGGCTCCTTGTTTTGCCAAGGCTATGGCTATGGCTTTTCCTATGCCTGATGTGCTTCCACAAACCAAGGCGTTTTTATTCTTTAAACTTAAATTCATCATTAAATATTTTTAATCTATATCCCACGATACCATAAAGAGTTTGATCTTTGCATCGTCTGGAATTTGTGTAGGTTCTACTTTTAAATTTAGGTTGTATCGGATGTCCTCGGGCAGCTCATCTTTATCTACCGATATGTAGATAGGACTGTTCTCTAAAAAGACAATTGCCGAAGAAAAAGTGGTTTCAACTTTGCTAATGGTATAGTGCCTCTTAATGTCTTTAAAAGTGCTTTTAATCCCTATTCCTTCTTTGGTTTTATAGCGTGAGTCCGTAATCTGAATATGGGTAATCGGGGAATTTGGATTGTTGTTTTCATCTGGCGAGAGAACCATTAAAGACTTTCCTTCTTTATCAAATACCTCCACCTCGTTCTGATAACCTTCTAGTGTTCTTGCAGAAGAGGATACGATAGAGTCCTGTGCGAATATAGAATCTACTTGCTTAATCAATGCACCTTTATGGAGAGGCCCCACCTGGTTGTCTTTTATTTGAAATCTCTGGTCTTTTTGTCCACAACTAGCTAGCATGGTTGCAACTAATGTAATAGTGAAAAGTGTTTTTCTCATATAATCTTTGTTTTTTATATAAAATAATTTGTTGTTTCTAAACATGTTTAATAGAAATGGAGCGATAAGTTAATGTATTTAAAAACAGTACTTGTTTGCTTTTTCTATCAATAATACAACCCTTCATTTGATGGCTATACAATGCTTACTGTATGTGTACTTGAGATATAAAAACGTACAGAGTCACATTTATGAAAAGCAAGTTACGATATAATTCATAAAGTATACAGTCCAAGTTTAAAATATAGCTAGGCGGTATAGATAAGCTACTCGTAGGACTCTTTAAACAGGAAATCCAACAAAAACTGATAGAGGAGAAACCTATTAAATCTAGCTTTTCTAGGATATATCTTTATCTTTAACAGAAGATATTCCATAGTTTAAGAGAGTTTTTTGTTCCTGATGTTTTTGTTAAAGTGAAGAGGAATCACTTTAGTGTTATTGCCATATCATCGTATGGCGTAACAATTGCATCTCTATGTTAATCACTGTAAGTTTAAACAATAAATATGAGTAAGTTTTCTATTATAATCGCCACCTATAATCGCGCCTATATTTTACCAAGAGCATTGGACTCTTTGTTGCAACAGTGTTTTAAAGATTGGGAGCTTTGGATAGTAGATGATGGAAGTACGGATGATACCAGCGCGGTGGTCGAGCCTTATTTACACCTGGATTTAGCGATATCTTATATAAAACAAGAAAACCAAGGTGTAGCAAAAGCACGAAATAAAGCCTTACCATTTGTGAATGGTGAATATGTTACATTTTTGGATTCGGACGATTGGTATGCCCCAAATCATTTACAATCTAGAAGTGATCTCCTATTGGAGAATCCTAAAGTAGATTTACTTCATGGAGGTTTTAAAGTTCTAGGAGATCCTTATGTCCCAGACAAGGATAACTTGAGTGAGAAGATTCACTTATCTAAGTGTTTTGTTGGAGCAACGATGTTTGTACGTAAAGAAATCATTCAAAAACTAGAAGGATTTAAAAAACTTCCACTTGGTGCCGATGCCGAATTCTTTGCTAGAGCGAAAGAAGAGAACATACGGATTATGAAAACCGAGAAGATTACTTATATATATGATAGGACAGGAACGAAGTCAATTACGAGATCTTTTGGGTTGTAGGGTTTAGATTGCAGGTGGTTGGAGTTTCGAGGGTTTGAGGTAGGATAGCGTTGGGAGAATATTTGAAGTCTGCGACGATTTGCGAGCGAAATAAAAGGTATTCGAAGATCTGCGGCCGATGATTAGCGAACTGTTTGAAATTAACAGGAACAAGATACCCTGTCCGCCGACCACTGTTCTCTGCTAACTAACCATCTTCCTCCAATATCTGTCCACTGATTTATTAACGTTTAGCTCCTTCTGGGAACTTTACCTTTTCTGGTTGTGTATTTAGCATAGGTAAAGCGGTGCGGAGTATTCTATTTCTTCGTTCGGTCATATCTCTTGGTTCTACAGGGTAGGTCACAACTGCTTCTAGCCATGCATAGGTGTTTATTCTGTAGTATACCGAAGGTTTCCAGATATCATTATCCTCCAATATAGTAGGATACATATGTTCGAAGTCTTTTGTAGCAGCTTCTAACAAACATTCTTCTACAAACTTCAAGTCGCTTGTAAAGGCTATCTGTAACCCCGTTTCGTTCCAAATAAATGGTTGCTGATCGCCAGAGTAATTAATCACCTCGTGACTTAATACGGCGCTATTTGGTACTTTAATAATTCTTCCACTTCTGCGATCATTACCCAGATAATTACCGCTTAGCTCCAAAATAGTGGTGTCTAGGTAACTTATTTCTATAACATCTCCTTTGTGCTTTTTTAACTCTATTCTATCGCTCACTTGGTATGGATGGCGAAAAATGATATATAGCCACCCAATAAAAGAGGTGATAGGTGCCTGTAATGCAAAACCCAATATTAAAGAGAAGATACCAATACCGTATAGTGTGGTAAGCGGTTCTTGAATTACTACAGAAGCTAGTATAAGAGCTAGTAATGAGGTGGAGATGAGGTTGGTTACACGCAATAAGTTGTGTTGGTCCCCTAGATTGTTTACTTTGGTTTTAATAAGCCTCCTTATAAGGTGTTTGATCAATAAAACTATAGAAAGTAAGACTAAGCTAATGCTTAACTTTTGAAGGAAAGGAAGAAACGTATCCCAATTCGAGAAAACCTCTAACTTTAGACTATAATGAATAGCAATGGCTATTACTCCTGTTATGGAGTAGATAGTAATCCATTTTTTATTCTCATCCATCTGCCATGTAGTTTAGTGTTGTTAGAATCTATTTTATAAGAAAGCCTTACAAACAAAAGCCAAAGATAGAGATAAATTTTATTTTCCAATGGAGTCCAATTAGAATCACCGAGTTCTTTCTAAAAAGCCGTTTTTTATAAAGATTAAAACATAGAATATCATTATCTTTGCGCCGATGAAAAAAGAGATAAATAATGCGATTTTAGCAGGAGAGGAATTTCCTGTAATGGAGGCTTTCTATACCATTCAAGGAGAAGGGATGTACCAAGGCGTTTCGGCATACTTTATTCGTTTGGGAGGATGCGATGTGGGCTGTCATTGGTGTGATGTGAAAGAAAGCTGGAATGCAGACGAGCATCCTGTGCATACTATAGCAGAACTGGTAGCTAAGATCCCGCAGCAGACACAAATGGTGGTTATCACTGGTGGCGAGCCGTTGACCTGGAATATGGATAAATTAACCAAAGCGCTTCACGAAAAAGGGAAGCGGGTACATATAGAAACTTCTGGAGCCTATAAAGTTACAGGAGTGTGGGATTGGTTTTGCTTGTCACCAAAAAAACGGAAGCTACCTGTAGAGAGAGCATACGAATTGGCCAATGAACTAAAAGTGATAATTTACAACCAACATGATTTTATTTTTGCCGAAGAACAAGCGGCGAAAGTAGGTCCAGACTGTATGTTATTAATGCAACCAGAGTGGAGCAAAAGAGAGGTGATGACGCCAGAAATCGTAGACTACGTAAAAGAGAATACCAAGTGGCGTATTTCTTTACAGACCCACAAATATATAGATGTGCCTTAATTTTCTTTGTCGATAGTACAAGTGCATTAACATCGAGAATCAAACACAGGGCTTACAATAGATACTTAAAAATCAATAACTAGAGCTACAACCAAACCCATATAAAACCAATCTAAGTGCTTTATATCGCTTAGTTTTTTGTATATTTGTTTGTTGTCATTTTAAGAAATAAGTTTATTAATATATGAGCGAAAAACAAAAAAGCGGTGCTTACGGTGCCGATAGCATTCAGGCGTTAGAAGGAATGGAGCACGTGCGCATGCGTCCATCGATGTATATTGGAGATGTTGGTTCACGTGGATTACACCATTTGGTTTATGAAGTGGTAGACAACTCTATCGATGAGGCAATGGCTGGACATTGTGATACCATTGGTGTAATTATTCATAAAGACGGATCGGTTACTATTTCAGATAATGGTCGAGGTATTCCAGTGGATTTTCACGAAGGAGAAGGGATGTCGGCACTAGAAGTGGTAATGACCAAAGTAGGAGCTGGAGGGAAGTTCGATAAGGATTCTTATAAGGTTTCTGGAGGGTTGCACGGAGTAGGTGTATCTGTTGTAAACGCACTATCGGAGAAGCTTGTAGCTACTGTTTATCGCGAAGGAAAAGTTTGGAAACAGGAGTACGAACGCGGAAAATCTATAGCACCCGTAAAATCAATTGGAGAATCTGAAAAAATAGGTACAGCCGTTACCTTTAAGCCAGATCCTCAGATTTTTAAAGGAGAGATTGATTTTGTTTACGAAATACTTGCTTCTAGAATGCGTGAGCTGTCTTTTTTGAATAGAGGGCTTAGGATTAAAATTGAGGATGAAAGAATAGTAGAAGAGGATGGTTCGTTTCACGGAGAAGAATTCTATAGTGAGGAAGGACTTAAGGAATATATCCGTTTCTTAGACGGAAATCGCGAGCCGATTATTTCCGATATTATCTCCATGGAAGGAGAGGAGAATGATATTCCAGTGGAGGTTGCAATGGTATATAACACCACTTTTAACGAAAATCTTTTCTCGTACGTAAACAATATCAATACACATGAAGGAGGTACGCATCTTACAGGTTTCCGTCGTGGATTAACCACTACCTTAAAGAAATACGCAGAAGAGTCTGGAATGTTGGACAAAGTAAAGTTCGAGATTTCTGGAGATGACTTTAGAGAAGGACTTACTGCAATTATCTCGGTAAAAGTACAGGAACCACAATTCGAAGGACAAACCAAAACGAAATTAGGAAACCGTGAAGTATCTACTGCGGTTAGTCGCTCTGTATCGGAAATGCTAGAGAACTATCTAGAAGAAAACCCGAACGATGCTAAAGTAATTATCGAAAAGGTAATTATTGCTGCACACGCTAGACATGCGGCTAGAAAAGCACGTGATATGGTACAACGTAAAACCGTGATGAGCGGTGGAGGTTTACCAGGGAAATTATCGGATTGTTCGGAGCAAGATCCAGCAAAATGTGAAGTGTTTCTAGTGGAGGGAGATTCTGCAGGGGGAACCGCAAAACAAGGACGAGATAGAGAGTTTCAAGCTATTTTACCACTTCGAGGTAAGATTCTAAACGTTGAAAAAGCAATGCCACATCGCGTTTACGATAACGAAGAAATCCGAAACATATTTACAGCACTTGGGGTAACTATTGGAACGGAAGAAGATAGCAAAGCACTTAACCTAGAAAAGCTAAGATACCACAAAGTGGTGATTATGTGTGATGCCGACATTGATGGTAGCCACATTGCTACTTTAATTCTAACTTTCTTTTATCGTTACATGCGCGGTCTTATAGAAGGAGGGCACGTATATATCGCAACACCGCCATTATATATGGTGAAAAGAGGTGCTAAGAGTGATTATGCTTGGAGCGATAAAGAACGTGATGTATTGTTGGAGGAATTTGGAAAAGGAGCAAGTATCCAAAGATATAAAGGTCTAGGGGAGATGAATGCAGAGCAGTTGTGGGATACTACAATGAACCCAGAGTATAGAACTCTTAGAAAAGTGGTTATAGGAAATGATGTAGAAGCAGATAGAATATTCTCTATGCTGATGGGAGATGAGGTTCCGCCACGTAAAGAATTTAT
>DATGMW010000015.1:0-4849 GCA_035307105.1 Flavobacteriaceae bacterium | reverse complement strand
TGAAAAGCCAAAAAACCAATACCAAGGGAAAGGCACGTCCTGTTGTAACTTTAAGGCACTCTAAATGCGCTAAATCCGGAAATATTAAAATTAAAGGACCGCTGGCCTCACAAAAACAAGACCTGCGAAAAAAAAGATAGGATCGACGATTAAAAAACAACTAAAAGCTGGTCTGAAATGACGACTTTTGACTTAAAGAACAAATTTTAAAAAAGCAAATTAGGAACTTGCGGATTTAAGGAACCTATATAGTCATTCTTCATAATAGCGTACAAACCATAAGTAAAAGTAGTCCGTCTTCCTAGTTTATTAAATAAGGGTTTATTTTCTTTAATCAGTTCTGTTTCGTGCAAAAGAGCAATTAGTTCGCTACCCGTAACATCGTATGAAATTCTATGTGTAGTTCGTTGGATCTTTTGAGATTTTCTGTCCTTTGAACTAAAGTGTTGCTGTACCCTCTTTTTTATATTAATACTTTTACCAATATACACAATAGTGTCCGCGGCATCGTAGAAAAAATATACGCCAGCAACATTAGGTAAAACAGCTATTTGATTGGGGATATCTTGGGACATGTATAAAGTATTGCTCGGATTCTATCTGCAAATATAAACTTATTTCATTGCAAATGAACAAGATGAAAAGCTACACTTCAAAATACAGCCCTTACAACAACACCTTCGCCAAAAGCTCCAAACTATGCATTCGTCTTTTGTGACTTGCGGAAATCATTTGAATAACGATTTCGTCTACTTGATAAAATTCTTTAATCGCTTGAATTTCTTCTCTTATAACCTCTGGACTTCCAGTTAGCTGATAAGGCAGGTTATCTGGAGATTCCAATCTATGTGCAGGACGAACATCGTCTTGGAGCATCGCAGATGCTTCTGCTTCGGAAAGCAATGGACTTTCTATATCGCCTTGTCGCATGCGTTTCATCATCATTCGGACAGGTGCTGAGAATAACAAAGCATCTGGCTCATTGTCCATACAGTAAATACTCAGACTCGGAATAAAGTGCGGTTTTTCTATGCCTTGAATAAAACTACTTGCCGTGAAGTTCTTTTCATACAATTGTTTGTTCTGAAGGGTTTGCTGTGGATTGATAAAACTTGCAAACACATAAGGCAAACCAACTTTCCCAGCTGCTTCTGCACTCCAACTACTTGAACCTAACAAATAAGCTTTTGGAGGTGGTGTATCTCGATATACGTTTGCTTTGGCAAATGGATGGTCGGGAGTAAACGATTGGTCGAACCAAGTAAGTAGCTCTACTAATTGTTCCATAGAATCATTAGTCAACTGTCTAAAACTACGATTACGCTGTAATGCCACATCGCTTATAGGTCCAGTAGTTGCACGTCCAATGCCTAAATCAATTCTTCCTGGAAACAACTCTTCCAAGCTCCCAAAAACCTCAGCAACTTTGTACGGAGAATAATGATTGAGTAAAACGGAACCAGAACCCACACGAATCTTGGAGGTTTTACTTGCTATGGTGGGAATTAAAACTTCTGGTGCTCGACCTGCAAGTTGCACAGAGTTATGATGTTCTGCTAACCAAATTCTGTGGTAACCTAACTGCTCAATATGCTGTGCGGTTTCTATAGTGTTCTGATAAGCATCGGAACGGTTTCCTCCGTAAGGAACAGGAGACAAATCTATAAGGGATAATTTCATAAGTGTTCTATATATTAAGGAACTTAATCTACAAAAAAGAATACTATATCTTCTAGCTATCCTCTTTAAGTTCGTAACTTTTAACCCTTCAAATAAAAGCCTATAAACTTATGAAACGGATAAAGATTTTTTCTCTTGGTGGCACTATCTCGGCTTCTGTGTCACATCAAACAGACTATAAAGACTACAAAACAGGTGCTTATGGCGCTTCTTATTGGAAAGAAACTTTGCCTGAACTAGAAAACATTGCCGATATAGATTGGCAAGATCCTATTTCCATAAGCAGTGCCGCTATTACTGGAGCTATCCTATTAGAACTACGGGAGCAAG
This sequence comes from Flavobacteriaceae bacterium, assembly GCA_035307105.1. GTDB lineage: Bacteria > Bacteroidota > Bacteroidia > Flavobacteriales > Flavobacteriaceae > JAJYTI01. The sequence goes on along the minus strand of DATGMW010000015.1, from coordinate 2,839 downwards.
TACAAAAAGCACTATTAGAAGAAGCGTACGATGCTGTAGTAATTACACAAGGTACCAGTACGCTAGAGGAAACTGCGTATTTCCTACACTTAAGCGTGGCAACCAAGAAACCGATAGTCCTAACTGGCGCACAACGTCCAAGTGGCACCTACGGAAGCGATGCACGCAGTAACTTACTACAAGCAGTGGAAGTTGCTTGCAGTTCAAAATCAGTAGGCAAAGGCGCATTAGTTGTGTTCAATTCGAAAATATATCCCGCTAGAGAGGTGGTTAAGACAGATACGTACACCTTAGAAAGTTTTCAATCGCCGAATGCTGGTCCGATTGGACAAGTGCAAGCAGATGGCAACATAGTGTTTTTCCAAGAATCACTTTATAAACATACTTTACAATCCGAATTTTCGAGCTTAGAAATATCCAAACTACCTAAAGTAGAGATGCTGCTATCTTATCCAGACGCAAGTGCCAAGTTTTTAGAGTTAATAGCTTCAGACAAAGAGATACAAGGCGTTATCTTGCTTGGTGTTGGCGCTGGACTACCAGCAAGTACCCAAGAGGACGGCATTCTAAAATGTATAGAAGCTGGAAAGATAGTAGTAAGAGCTAGTAGGTGTAACACTGGTGAAGTCCTGCCGACCACCGCCCACCCTAGTGATAAATTTCTTGCAGCTGGAAATCTAAGCCCGCAAAAAGCTCGTATTCTTCTACAGTTAGCGCTTTGTAAAAGCAAGGATCTAAAACAACTTCAAAAGTGGATGCAAGAGCATTAAAAAATAATTAGAACGTTCGATAGTTGCATAATCTTTTAAGATGTCATAGTGTTATTTCAAATTTAAAATTTAAATATTTAAATTTTAAATTTCTGAGCAAGTCAAGGAGTTTGATGTGATAGAAACTTGCAAGAAATTCAATGTAAGCACTGGCAATGTTTTTTCTAAGATCCTGTTTTAACAAGTTAATCCTATAATGAGAATTATATTTAAAAGTATAATTTACTTGCATTTTCTTATCCTTTTATTAGCTATTCAGTCTGCTTCTGCTCAAACTATTCCGTATGAAAAGCGTTTTGTAGATAAGGACTGGGGAATTCGAATAGGAACTTCAATTTTATATATAGGGGATGAAAAGTTTATTCTAGCAGATGGCGAATTAGGATATTTAGACAACTCAAAATACAATCTAGAAGGACATTCCAAACTATATAGTTTTTCGGCAGAAGTGAATTATTATATCGATGACTTTATTGGCCTTGGAATAGGCACAGGATGGGAATATTTGAATCAACCGAAATTGAATTATATTCCTGTATATCTAAACATGATTCTTCTTCCTTTTCAACCTATAAATACAGTTTACCTGAGAGGAAGTTATGGCTATCATCTTGGGAACATAAGAAGTTCAGGAGCTTATGTCAGATATGGTATTGGTTATAGATTTAAAGTAAATAATAGGGTAAATGCATTTGTGGAGCTAACCCAATCTTTTCAGAATCTCTACAAAGACTATCCCGATTCAGAGCGCATAAGCAACTATTATAACCTAGAAGGAGCAGGTATATCTCTTTTATTTGAACTAAATAATTAAACTTTATGAAAAGAATATTTTTATTGGTTTGTTTTTTAAGCTTTGGTATTGCCCAAGCAGAAGAAAAACCTAAAACGGAAGATAGATTTGGAGTGAGTGCAGGCATCATTGGAGTATGGGGTTTTTATGAAAAAGCTATAACCAAAAACTTTACCTTGCATTCTCAAATAGGATATCATGGAGGGTTCATGATGGGAACAGATTCTAAATTAGATTATGTGTTTACCACTTCGATTCGTATCCACCCCACCAACCGCATATTGCCGCGTTGCAAGTCTCTTTTTAGTTTTGTTTAAAAATAAGATTAAAGATGAGTCTACAAGAAAAAATGTTTGCTTTGGTGGAGGAGTATCATCAAAGCGGACTATCAGCAAAATTGTTTTGTGAGGGAAAAGGAATTTCACCCTCCAAATTTTATTATTGGATTCGGAAGAAAAGAGACCAGAATAAAACAGGATTTATAAAAATCACTACAGATTCTAAAATTACTTCAGTTCCTGTAGAACTCATATATCCCAATGGTGTGCGATTGCAATTGCCTGTTTCTGATTTGGATGTAATTACAGAACTGATTAAAGCATTTTAATGTTCTCACTTAATTCTTCGCTTAGCTTTTATTTTTATGCAAGTCCGTGTGATATGCGAAAAAGCTTTAACGGACTTAGCGGTTTAGTACGAAATGAACTGGGAAAAGAGCCTACTAGCGGCGATGTCTTTGTTTTTCTCAATAAAAAAAGAACACATTTAAAGTTGTTGCATTGGGAGCGTGGCGGTTTTGTGCTTTATTATAAAAGATTGGAGCAAGGAACCTTTACGCCACCTGCTTTTAAAGGGAATAATAGTTGCATTACTTGGCCACAATTAGTGATGATGATAGAGGGTATTGTGGTTCAGAAAAGCACTCAGAAATTGCGTTATTCAAGGTGAGATAAAACCTAGTTTTATCAGTAAATACAAGGGTTTAAGCTTGGTTGAAACGAAGGTTTTTTGTACTTTTATCCTATGCAAAAAGCCCTAAAACATCTCTCAAAAGAAGAGCTTATTACCCTTCTTCAGAATCGAGAAAAAGAATCTGAAAAGAAAATCAGAAAGGCACATCATCGTATCTTAGATTTGGAGTTTCAGTTAGCTCAATACAAACGTATTGTTCACGGTCAAAAAAGAGAGCGTTTTGAAGGCAACAAAAATCAGATGACTCTTCCCTTTGAAGCAGACCCAGAGCAAGTTCAAAAACAAGAAGAGGAGGTTAAAGAAA
>DATGMW010000014.1:0-18263 GCA_035307105.1 Flavobacteriaceae bacterium | reverse complement strand
CTGCATGTACTTTTCCTTCATATGCAGTAGCGAATAAGTTAGAACTACCTGGTATAGCAGTGTGTTCACCCCAAACCACGAGTGGCCCCTCAATACTTCTACTTGCACTACCCGATCCTAATCTGGATAAAAACGATGCTTTTTCATTGAAGTCCGCATCAGTCATTTCGGGGTTTAATTCTCTCTCTATAGATAGCAAACACAAAGCCAAAGCACTCATGCCACTTGCAGATGATGCAATCCCGCTACTGTGTGGAAAACTATTGGAAGTCTCTATCACAAAGTCATAAGATCGTAAAAACGGCAGATAGACCTCAATGCGTTTGAAAAAAGTTTCAATCTTTGGTCGGAAGTCAGGTTGGTCTTTTCCGTCTAAGCGGATAATAAAGCTAAAATCACCTTCCTCTTTTTTAGTATAATGCAGCGTGGTGGTGGTTTTACAGTTGGAAAGTGTAAAACTCAAGGAGGTGTTCTTTGGCAACTGCTCGCCATATTTCCCCCAATATTTAACCAGTGCAATATTACTTGGAGAGTCCCAAGTGATCGATCCTTTTTCTGGCAAAGAAGCATATGCTTCCGGTACATATTTTTTTATCTGCATAAACTAGACTTAAATTGCAAAGATACGGTTTTTCTAAGAGTGGTATTCAAAAAATAAAACTTGGTATTTATTCGCTGTGCTTATTTATTAAATCTTGTGCCACAAGAAAACCACTAGTCCAAGCATGCTGGAAATTAAAACCTCCAGTAATGGCATCTACGTCCAACACTTCACCTACAAAATACAAGTTGTCTTGACGTTTACTTGTAAAGTTTTTAAAATTTATCTGCTTTAAAGCCACCCCGCCAGCAGTAACAAATTCTTCTTTAAAAGTGCTTTTCCCATCGATAGTATAGACACCTTCGATTAATTCTTTTATGAGAGCTTGCATTTGAACTTTAGAAATATCGGCCCAACGCACCTCCTCCACTTCGGTTGTTTGCAGTAAGCGTTGCCATAATCTTCTTGGCAAATCAAAACCAGGTGTGTTAACACATTTTTTTCTTGGCTCCTCTTTTTGGAGTTGTTGTAATGTTTTAAGAGCTGATTCCTCATTATGTGTTGGAATCCAATTTATTCTGAGTGAGAATTTATAATCCAAAGCGTGTAATTCTCTTGCGCCCCAAGCAGAAAGTTTTAAAATTGCTGGACCGCTCATTCCCCAATGCGTTACCAACAAAGGTCCGTGGGAATGTAATACAGACCTTCCTTTTGCATCTAAAACTTCCACCGAAGTTTCGGCGCTCACGCCTTGCAAATCTTCTAAACGAGGATCTTCGCAATGGAAAGTAAATAGCGAAGGCACTGGATCTACAATATCGTATTCCATACCATTTAGCATGCGCCAAACCTTTGGGCTGCTCCCTGTTGCCATAACCAAATCTGCCGCATAGAAAACTTCTTTTGAGGTAGAAACTTTCCAAAGCTCTCCTTCTAATTCAATTCTGGTTACGTTGGTTCTGTAAAAGCACTCCACTCCATATTTATTGGCTTCTTGTAAAAAGCAATCGATTATGGTTTGCGAGGAATTGGTGGTTGGGAACGCTCGTCCATCTTCTTCTATGTGCAATGGCACGCCGCGCTCTTCGAACCAAGCAAAGATATCGCCTGTCATAAATTTATGAAAAGGCCCTAAAAGTTCTTTTTCACCCCTAGGATAGTTTTCAGAAAGCGGTTTTGGCAAGAATTCACCATGGGTAACATTGCATCGCCCTCCGCCAGAAATACGCACCTTATTCAATCCTTCTTTGGTTTTTTCTAGTATTGCCACCTTCTTGTCGGGCAGACCTTTCGCTGCATTTATAGCAGTAAAAAAACCAGAGGCACCACCGCCTATTACCAATATATCATAATAATTTTCCACGTTGCAAAACTACAGGTTTAACAGCAGTATTTGTGCTTGACAAAAGAAAATATCTTTTTTAATTCGATATGTACTTAAGCTATTCGTGATACAATTGACGAAAGCCATAAAAAAAATCTTGTAAGAACCTAAATGCAAAAAACTACTGCAAATAGGGACTCCTGCAAGATTTCGAAACAATCACTCCTAAAAGAAGGATTATTTAACTATCAGTTTTTTGGTCACTTGTTGCTGGTTATTTTGTATACGAACAAAGTACACGCCGTTTTTCAAGTTTAAATCTACCTGCTGTGAATCATTCTCTATGCTAAAACGTAAGACTTCTTTCCCAAGCACATCGTAAATAGCAGCTTGATCAAATTCGTTAACTCCGTATAGCACAACAAACTGGCTAGCTGGATTTGGTGCTAGTATAATTTTCGATTCTGTTAACTCTTCAACGCCCAGAATCGCACAAGAAACAGGGTCGAATGTAACAACGCCTAACGAGTCGTCATCATGATTATGGAATATCACGTCCTCTGCATCTTCCAGTGTAATATTTGGATCCTCTGTCCAGCAGTTATGCATGGCCATTATATCATTATTAGTATTGTTGTATAAAGCATAGGTTTGTCCGCCATTCCTATTATCGGCAAATACATTATTTCCTGGATTGTTTTCATCGTCCCCAAAATTTGCTTTTGCATCGTATTGCATAGTAACTCCCCACAGGTTTCGTCGTATCTGATTTTCTGTAACAATTATCTCATATTTAGTTGGGTCCTGCGTTATAAGGTTAATACCGCTTCCGCCGAGATTTGGCAGTCCTTCGGAATTATTATCCTCTATTATATTTCCTTTTATCTTCGCCCATACATTTGGCGCCATAATGGTTAATCCATAACGGTTGTCTCTAATATCATTGTCTTGGATAATTGCATTTATATTTCCACCTAGCAAAGCAGAGACGGAAATACCTCCCACACGTGTCTTGTCGCGATCGCCTATAATAGTATTGTTGATGATTTTTATAGTATCTGTTGCTACGCCAGTTGGCCCCATGTTTATTTGTGGACGATTGGAATCCTCTTGGTTATTGGCTTGAATATAATTCCCTATAATAGATGGCGAAGCAGTAGCATTACTTGCCGATGCTACAGCGGGTGTTTCATTTCCAATAAATCTATTGTTTTCTATTATGTAGCTTCCTCTAGAGATCGAAAGCACGCCACCTGTAGCAACCCCACCGAAATTATCGTAAAACTCAGAATTGGTAATGCTTGCTGTAAGCTCTGTTAGCATACGAATACCTCCACCATTCTGCATGGTAACATTATTCCACAATAAATTGGCATCCACTTCTACACGAATTCCTTCAAATTTTTCTCCTTCTTCGCTACAGTCTATTAAAAAGTTATCTGGCGCATCGATTTCTAAAACTCCCGACACGGTTATTTGCATCTCTGGAGCTATAAGTAAACTGCCATTTTCTATGATTTGTAACGTATCGGATACGGCAATCTGTAGGTCTTCGTGCAAAGAATAATTCCCTGCATCTTCTGTAATTACACCGTTGCTTTGTGCAACCAAATCGTCGAGCGTATAGGTTTCTCCTGTACCTGGTGTGCTGTACTGCGCAAATGCTGGAGCAGTTGCAAATACAAAAAGTATAAGAATCGTAATTTTCTTTATCATAATAATTCGTTTTTTCGGCTTTTACTTGCAAGATAGCTTGAATTCATTAATACAGGCGGCTATAAAGCAACCTTTTGATTGATTTTAACGCAAACCGCCTATCTACTGTTTTATACAGAATATCTCCTTTTATGACGAATATCATTTTAAATTTAGTATTTTCACAGTAGATTTGAATAGTTAAAGATATAAAATACAGATAAGCCTATGACAACCAATATTCAATTTATTAAGATTCAAACAAGTGAAACGCTTAGAGACAAAACACTTGAAGAAGTGAATAAGCTAAGAAATCGATTTGGTTGGGTAGAAACGGTGTCCGTTTCCTTTAAAGAAGGGAGTGGCACCTCTGACAAAGAGAAGATTTGTGAAGTGGAAATCAACACCCCTACCCCGCGACTTTTTGTATCGGTAGTAGATTTTAGTTACGAATCTGCGCTAAAGATCGCTCTGAACGATATTGGAAGACAGCTTAAAAAACGAAAAGAAATACTAAAAGCCAAATAACTATATACCTATGAAAAAAATACTTGTACCCATTGATTTCTCCGAATGCTCTGCTAATGCACTGAAAGTTGCAGCTACTATTGCCAAGAAGCAAAATGCTGATATTATAGCGCTTCACATGATTGGACTATCTGAAGCTATGTCTATTGGCGGCACAAAAGAGGAATATGAGATAATGCATTATATAAAACTTGTAGAGCGAAGATTTGAAGAATTTTTAGATAAGGATTACTTAAAGGGACTAAATATTACAGATACTGTATATAACTACCAGAACTTTACTGCTATAAACGAAATCGCAAAAGAACATAGCGCTTCCTTAATTATTATGGGATCGCACGGAACTAGTGGATTCAATGAAATGTTTGTAGGATCGAACACAGAGAAGGTAGTACGTACTTCGGAGGTTCCTGTATTAGTAGTAAAAGGAGAGCCTAAGAACTTTACCCTAGACCATGCTATATTCGTATCGGACTTTAGCACAAAAAGTGTGAATGTCTACAAACGCGCTATGAAGTTCTTTGATTTATTCAACACAAAAGTAGAATTGATATACATAAACCTTCCAGCAGATAAGTTCCGAAGTGATAATCAATTACAAAAACGTTTCCGTGACTTTATGCAAGAAGCAGAAGACGGTAGTGTGGACAGACTAGACGATATTAAAATTTATAATGATTACTCGGTAGAGTCGGGAGTATTTAATTATTCAGAAATGTCCCGTGCTACATTGATCGCTATCCCAACACATGGTAGACGAGGATTAGCACACTTCTTCTCTGGCAGTATTGGAGAGGATATTGTAAACCGATCGGATATCCCTGTAATTACTTTTAAAATCTAACTTACTGACTTATTAGTAAACAAAAAAGTCTCGTGTAAATTCTCGAGGCTTTTTTGTATATATATTTTACAGAGCATTACACTATACTCCCGAAAGCAATCTCCATCATATCGCTTAAAGACGCCTCTCGGTCTTTTGCGCTGATTTCTTCCCCTGTAACCAAGGAGTCTGAAATGGTTAATATAGCCAAAGCTTCTACATTATATTGTGCTGCCACTGTATACAAAGCCGCCGTTTCCATTTCTACACACAACACACCAAATTTCGCCCACTTCTTATAAGCTTCCTTATTGTTTTCATAAAAAGTATCGGACGACAGGACTGGTCCTGCTTTATATACTATCCCATTCTCTTTAGCAAATTGCGTTGCTTTTTCAAAAAGACCATAGCTTGCAGTTGCAGCATAGTGCACGCCATGAAACTCTGTAGCAAACGCATTGGAATTTGTAGATGCCGACATGGCTATTACAATATCTCTAAGTTCTAAATTTGCTTGATAGGCTCCAGCCGATCCCACTCTGATTAGTTTTTTCGCACCATAATCGCGAATCAGCTCATTACAATAAATCAGTGCCGATGGGATTCCCATTCCTGTTCCTTGAACAGAGACTCGCTTTCCTTTGTAAGTTCCCGTATAGCCTAGCATACCACGAACCTTATTATAACACTTTGGTGATTCTAAGTAATTTTCTGCAATCCATTTTGCTCGAAGTGGATCTCCTGGCAAAAGAACCACCTCAGCAATATCCCCTTTCTGGGCTCCAATATGTAAACTCATATATTCTACTTTTCTGTTACTATTTTCACTCCCGAGGAAGTACCTATTCGGTCTACTCCAGCTGCTATATATTGCTCTGCTATTACTCTATCTCGTATGCCCCCAGATGCTTTTATCTTCATCTTATCTCCTACCACATTTCGCATAAGCTCAATATCGGTTAGCGTAGCCCCGTGATTCCCATAGCCCGTAGAGGTCTTTACAAAATTTGCTCCTGCCTCGTATGCTAATTCGCATGCTATCTCCTTTTCTTCATTCGTAAGACTACAGGTTTCTATAATTACTTTTAACACATGCCTATCAATCACCGCTTTCACCTGCTCGATTTCGTCTCGTACCATGTCATACTCCTGAGCTTTTAACCAACCTATGGAAATCACCATGTCGATTTCATCTGCTCCGTCTAAGATGGCTTGTTTGGCTTCGTAAATTTTAGTTTTGGTTGAATTTGCTCCCAAAGGAAAGCCAACCACCGCTGCAATTTTTACATTGGATTTTTGCAAACACTTTTCGGCCAAGTCCACATATTGTCCTTGTACGCATACCGCATAAAAAGAATGCTCTATCGCTTCTTTACAAAGCTTTTCTATCTCCTCTGGCGTAGCAGTAGCACGCAAAAGAGTATGGTCTATATAGGATGCTATGTTTTTTTTCATTGATGTGATTGTATTAATTTAATTAATTCGTGTTTTGGCAAAACACCTGATTGTCGCCATACTTGTGTTCCATTTTTATATAGAACCAAAGTGGGAACACCTTGTACTTGTTGTTTTGAAGCCAGAGCCTGATTCTTATCAATATCGATTTTTACTATTTTTACCGCATCTCCCAATTCCTTTTTTAGGTCGGTTAGCACTGGTGCAAGCGCTTTACACGGACCACACCATTCGGCAAAATAATCCACTAGTACTACCGGTGCCGAGGATACTATATCGTTAAAACTTTTTCCCATCTTATTTTCAATTTTAAACCTAAAAATACAATAAAAATCACACCTATCTTTATTCGCACCGACAATTGCAATATATTGCACCTCTTCACATAAAGCACACGCAAGCTCTCCCATAAGAATTATCACAGCAATTAGCGTTTATCAAAGGTAATAATTATTAAATTTGCTACTTATGATTAAAGTCAAGAATAAGGTCTCCGCACATCTAGGTTCACTATTTGAAATCGTGAGCGAAGGAATCGTAGTGGTAGATTCCAAGCAAAATATCGTTACCTATAATCAGGTGGTGAACGATATATTTGGTTATAAAGAAAACGAACTACTGAATAAATCTGTTCATGTGCTCGTTCCACAAGAACACCATCATACGCACAAAAAACAGGTTGCTGGATATAGCCACAATGCCAGTACACGACAGATGGGAGTAGGCAGAGATCTTCATGGTGTAAGAAAAGACAAAACTACTTTTCCAATAGAAGTTGGATTAAACCCTTTCACTTTAGATGGAGAACAGTATGTTATGGCGATTCTTATAGACATAAGTGTACGTAAGGAGCAAGAAAGAGAAATAAAAGAACTGAATACAAAGTTAGAACATAAAATAAACCTACGAACTATAGAGCTTCAAGAGACTGTAGACAGTTTAGAAAGTGAAATTAAACGCAGAGAAGAGGCAGAAAACAAGATTTTAGAAAGCCTCCGAGTCGAAAGGGAGTTAAATGAATTAAAAACAAAATTTCTATCGATGGTTTCGCATGAATTCAAAACACCGCTTTCGGGTATTCTTACTTCGGCTACGCTAGCAGGAAAGTACCAGAAATCAGAACAGCAAGACAAGCGTGAACGACACTTGAAACTGATAGAAGACAAAGTGAAGTATTTAAACAATATTCTTAATGACTTCCTTTCTGTGGAGCAATTAGAGTACGGAAGAACAAAATATAAGATGGAGAGTTTTCCATTGAGCAAGATTTTAAATGAAGTGATTTACAGTGCTAATATGCTTTTGAAAGAAGGACAAAGCATTGTTTATCCCGAGAATATTGAAGATATTGTATTAGTCAGTGACGAAACCACCCTCGAGATTATCTTATCGAATCTCATCAACAATGCGGTTAAGTATTCATCAGAGAATACAACCATTAAAATTATTGTAGAAAAGGAAGAGGAATTCTTTAATTTACAGATTGTAGATCAAGGTATTGGGATTCCAGAAAAAGAACAAAAACATATATTTAATCGTTATTTCCGTGCCGAAAACGCCTTGCTAGATGAAGGAACTGGTATCGGTCTTAACATCGTAAAAGGGCATATAGAAAATCTAGGTGGAACCATAAGTTTTGAGAGTGAAGAGAATGTAGGGTCCACCTTCCATATTCGCATGCCATTAAATGCAAGTGTTTAAAATAGAGAATAAAAACATCATGAGCCAAAAATCCATTTTACTTATTGAAGACGACTCCGCTTTAAGGGAAAATACTGCGGAATTACTTGAATTATCCGATTATCAAGTTCGAACAGCCGCAAATGGAAAAATTGGGATAGATTCCGTTTATCAAGAGATGCCAGATCTGATTATTTGCGATATTATGATGCCCGAAGTAGATGGATATGGCGTGCTAGATGCTATGAATAGCAATCCAGATTTCGCACACATTCCTTTTATATTCCTATCGGCCAAAACCGAGCACAGCGAAGTTAGAAAAGGAATGAACCTTGGTGCAGACGATTACCTAACCAAACCTTTTACCGAAAAAGAGTTGCTAGATGCTATAGAGTCGCGACTTATAAAAACAGAAACCTTACTTAACGCTTTTCAGAAAGATAATACGCAAGAAGAAGGTGACATCCGAAACTTAAATGAACTAAAAACATTCTTTGAAGAGTTTGGAGAAAAGCTAGAGGTGAAAAGAGGTGAGTATATATATGAAAGCGGCGACCGTGCAAACAATATTTATCTTGTAACCAAAGGAGTTATCAAATCTTTTAAGATCGATAGCAACGGAAAAGAATTAATCACCGAACTTGTAAGCGAGGACGACTTTCTAGGCTTCACTCCTCTACAAAACCACTCGCCCTACATAGAGTCGGCAATGGCTGTTAAAGATGCAGAGGTTTTTTCTATAACCAAATCGATACTTCGAGAGTTATTAGGAAAAAATCAAAATATTTCCCTCGAACTGATGCATGTTATCACCGACAATGTATACAAGGTAAAGGAGCAGCTTTTACAAATGGCATATAGTTCGGTACGAAGAAAAACCGCACAAACCTTATTGCAGTTTGCAGATACTGTAAGTGGTGAGGAGGAGCAAGCAACGCTTAGAGTTTCCAGAAGCGACCTGGCAAGTGTAGCAGGAATTGCTACAGAAAGCCTTATTCGCATGCTTTCTAATTTTAAAAAAGAAGCCCTGATTGAAATTGATGGTAGAGAAATCATCATTTTAAACAGAGAAGGACTAGAATCTATTGAGTAAGTGACTTTCGTCATTCTTTATCTGTTAGCTACGGCTTAGATTTGCAGTTAATCAGTTTAGATTAAGAATGCAAAAGATATTAATACCAACAGATTTCTCGGAAAATGCCACCCGTGCTATCGCTTATGCCTCTGCGCTTTATGCAGATAGGCCTAGTCTTTTTATTCTTATACATATTCAAGAGAACATACATCCAACCTTTGGCGAGGAGGTAGATTATGCAAACGAGGTGCACTTGATTACTCAAAAATTAAAAAAGTGTAAAAACTCATTCAACAACCCAATCCATCAAGTCACTAGCATTTTAGAAGAAGGGAGTTTTGTAGAGAATATCCGAAAAGTAGTAGAAGCTAGAGAGATAGATCTCATAGTGATGGGCACCAAAGGAACCAGTGATACAAACATAATGCCTATTGGTACGAACACGCAGAACATTATTACCAAAGTACAATGTCCTGTACTAGTAGTGCCAAATAATACTAAATACAGTCCACTACGCGAAGTTGTTTTCCCAACGGACTTATACCTTCGGTATAGCAGTAAAACCATGGAGCCATTAACCTCTATCCTGATTAACAACAATTCTTTGTTGCATATTGTATATCGCACTACTAGCCACTCAAAATTATCAAGAGAACAACTGATCAGCAAGGAGTATTTAAAGAATATGAACAGTGACATAGAGGTCGTATTCCATGAAATATCCTCTAGCAATTTACGAGCAGAACTAAAGAGCTATATCGATAGACACAAAACACAACTAATAGCTATGTCGGCTAAAAGCTTGAACTTTATACAAGTATTAATATCTAAGGGCTCTCCCGAAACCGATTCTTATATTCGGAATACCCCATTTCTATTTTTGCACGAAAGCATTTAATTTAATCAGAAATAAAAGCAACATCTAATTTAGAGTATAATTTAATAGTAAAGCCAAGGCATTAAGCAAACAATAACACAAAAGACCTACAGATTGCCAATATTTATAAGTATTTTTATTAACATTTTTAAAAGCTAGTATTAAATATGAAAGAGACATTAGATCGATTAAAGAAAGTAGTTTCGGATTGCGCTGTAACATTAGTTTTACGCACGCATAGAACGCATCCAGAGAATGCTCAGGATAGTATTAAGTTAAAAAACAAGGTTAGTGAAGCTCGTGTACGCTTAGAAAAAGAGTACGATGCAAAAACCGCTAAAAATCTAGGAGAAAAACTAGAAAAGCTTGCCCAAGAAATAGACGCAAACTACAACCTAGAAGGACTGGTTTTATTTGTAGATGCCGATCATGCTGAGTTTGTTCGCTTACCAGTAGAGCTAAACGATAGAATTATCATTGACAGCACATTTGCTACCCGTCCTTTATTTAGAGCTTTAAACTTAGAGACTAGATATTACCTACTTATGTTGAGCAAGGATAAAGCAAGATTACTTCGTGCCTCTAGCTCCAATTTAGAAGAAGAGCTAGGTGGAGAGTTTCCAATTGAGAACACCAACCTTCATCCAAAAAGCAGAACAGAAGGAGCTATAGACGAACGCGTAGATAATTTACAGCTAGAATTCTTTAATAGAATAGATAAAGTAGTAAATGCGGTACATCAAAAAGAACCATTACCAATTTACATCGCTTCCGATGATATGAATTACGGACAGTACTTAAAAATGGCCGATAGACCAAACACAATCTATGGTAATGTTGCTTTAAAAAACAGAGATGGAAAAGCAGGCAATAGCATTAAAGAAGTGTGGCCAGCGATACAAGAAGAAACAAAAGCACGTAACCTAAGCAGAAAAGAGGAGCTTAAAAAAGCTGTTGGAAGTGGAAAAGTAGTAAGCGATTACTCAGAAATATGGCAAGCGCTAGAAATGGGTAGAGGTGCAACCTTATTTGTTCAGCAAGGCCTGTTCCAACCTGCTCAAGTAAAAGACAATCATATTAAACTGATAGATAAAGCAGACATAAACAGCAAAGACGACGTCGATGATATTATTGATGAAATGATAGAGAAAAACAGTCTTACTGGCGGTGATGTCGTATTCTTACCAAAAGAAGAAATGGCAGATTTCCAAGGACTAGCACTAGTCACTAGATATTAATTTATATTATTTAGAATCTTATTTTATAAAAAAAGGCTCCGTTTCTAAACGGGGCCTTTTTATTTATTTTCCATTTTTACGCAATTCCTGAAGCGTTTTATAAAAGTCTTCTTGTTTAGGTCGATCCTTAGGTATTTCACTTAAAGGTTCTACTTCTTTCAAAGTAGCATGGCAATCTGCTGGAAGTTGCTGATAAAGTTTTGTTCCAGCTGTTTTCCAGGCGATCATATCCTCCGAAAGCTCTCGAATAACCTTAGCTGGATTGCCAACCACAAGGCTTCCTTCTGGAATCTGCATTTCGGCTTTCACAAATGCCATAGCTCCAATAATGCTATTTTTCCCTATAAGAGCGCCATCCATTATTACGCTATTCATACCTACCATACAGTTTTCGCCTAGGTTGGCACCATGAATAATTGCACCATGTCCGACGTGTGCTCCTTTTTGTAAAACAATAGATTTCCCTGGAAACATGTGCACCGTGCAGTTTTCTTGTACGTTTACACCATCTTCCAAGATAATTTCTCCCCAATCGCCTCTAATCGCCGCACCAGGACCTATATAGCAATCTTTACCTATTATAACATTACCAGTAACGGCAGCTAATGGGTGTACAAAACTACTCGGATGGATTACTGGGATATGTCCATTGAAACTATAGACCATAATTTTTATTTGTATTTATCTAGTGTGTTCTTTGTAAACTCACTTAAAACCAAGCGTCCGCTTATAGCTGCACGTTCTTCTAATAATTCGTCCCAATCTTCTGTTCCAGCCCAAAAAGTTTTTTTCATCTCTGCCATAGCCTCTGGATTGTACTCCGTTAGCTTCTCTGCAAAGCTCCATACTGCGCTGTCTAACTGCTCGGTAGTATCAAAAACCTTAGTGAACAATCCTTTTTGCTTTGCCCATTCTGGTGAATAAAACGTATTGGCATCGATAGCGATTTGCGACATAGCGCTAACCCCTATTTTTCTAGCTACTGCTGGTCCTACAACAAACGGCCCTATCCCTAAGTTTAACTCACTCAACTTTATAGCAGCATATTGGGTTGCCATGCAATAATCCATCGCCGAAGCAAGACCTACGCCTCCTCCAACAACTTTTCCTTGCACACGGCCAATGATAAACTTTGGACATTTACGCATGGCGTTTATAACGTTTGCAAAACCACTAAAAAACACTTTTCCAGTCGCTTCATCGTTTATAGAAATCAGCTCTGTAAAACTAGCTCCTGCACAAAATGTACGATCGCCACCACTTTGCATAATCACTACTTTTACTTCCGGATCTTGTCCAACTTCCGTAATCGTATCGGCTAGTTTATTCAATATATCTCCAGGCAAACTATTGTGTGCTGGATGATAAAACTCCACCAAAGCGATTCCCTCTTTAACTTCTTTCTTTACATATGCTTTCTCACTCATAATCTTATGTTTTTTAAAATAAACCGTATAATTCGGCATCAATTTTCTCAATAATAAATCCTAAATCTTCTGGATTGGAAACCACATCTAAATCATCCACAGGTAGAACTAATAATTTCCCTTTATCATATCCCTCAATCCACTTCTCATATCTGTCGTTTAGCTTACTTAAGTAATCAATGCTAATCGAGCTTTCATAATCTCTACCTCGTTTATGAATTTGATTCACTAAGTTAGGAATAGAACTCTTTAAGTAAATAAGCAAATCTGGTGGTGTAGTAACGCGTTGCATTAGTTCGAATAAGGAACTGTAGTTCTCAAAATCTCGATCGGACATCAACCCCATACTATATAGATTAGGCGCAAAAATATGTGCATCTTCATAAATCGTCCTATCTTGAATAATCGTTTTGCCGCTTTCGCGAATATCAAGGATCTGTCTGAATCTACTGTTCAAAAAAGAAATCTGTAAGTGAAAGGACCAACGAGACATATCTCCATAAAAATCCTCCAAATACTCATTGTTATCGGCATCCTCAAAATGTGGCTCCCATTTGTAATGACGCGCCAACAAAGTGGTTAGCGTTGTCTTTCCCGAACCAATATTTCCTGCAATAGCTATATGCATAGTTTAGAATCTGAAAATTATTTTTCTGCAATATACATATGTAAGTGCATACCATCAAATACATAAGAATATTGTCTCCCGTAAAACAGATTCTTTACTTTTATTCCATCCAGATTAATAGATATTATTTTGGGCTCAAGCGTATCTTTCTGCCAATAATACCAATCCGTTCCTTTTTTCAGGACAACCCCATTATATGCTGGGAACATTCTATTGTATTCTGTTGCTACTAACTTTTGCAACACGCTTCCGTAACTATTATATAGGTATATATGGTTCAAAGTACGAACGTAGCAGTAATTATAATTGCTTACTTGCTCTAGAATATCTCCAGTAAAAATAGGCGACACAGCCTCTAGACTCTTATTTCTATAATCCAACAACTCCAAACGTTGTGTAGCCGAATTTCCAATCCACAATCGTCTACTCCCTGCATTACCTACTGTGGCCACTTCCATAAACTCTGGCATTTTGGAGAAAGCCACTCGTTCTACTTCGTTTAAGTTGTTATCTAAAACAACAACGGTTTGCGACTGATAATAGAAAACCAATACTGTTAACGGATTGGTTATATCTACCGATTGAATACGTCCTAATAAGTTATCGCTAAAAGAATATGCTTTCTTACCTTCATTTTTATGCAGCACATTATCCTCTAACCAATACATGTAGTTATAAGAGTCTACCCCAATAAAGCTATCTGCTTCCAATGGAACCGATTTCTGCAATTCCCAATTTTGTGCAGTTGCAAATGTTGATGTAAACAAGAGGACTAATAGTAGCTTTTTCATTTCGAGTACTAAGATAACTAAAATATTAGATTGACTCCACCTTAATATACCGTAGAAAAAGTATGGTACAAAAGAAACTAAAAGCTACCATTTAAAGTAAATGAAACAATTTAATGCTGCTTCTACGAGTTACCATTATCTCAATTTTAATACTCGTTCTGGATAATCTGAGATAATTCCATCTACTTCCCAGTTTATCAATTGTTGTATATCATACTCTTCATTCACCGTCCAAGGAATCACTTCCACTCCATGCATTTGTATGTTTTTCACATCTAGTTCATTCATCAATAGCTTGAAGTTTGGACTGTAAATATCCGGCATAAAATTGAGTTTTTTTAAATTACTTTCAAAACTACCATCAGACACTAAATAGGAGAT
The DNA here is from genome assembly GCA_035307105.1 of Flavobacteriaceae bacterium. Taxonomy (GTDB): domain Bacteria; phylum Bacteroidota; class Bacteroidia; order Flavobacteriales; family Flavobacteriaceae; genus JAJYTI01. The sequence continues at coordinate 3,800 of DATGMW010000014.1, read as the reverse complement.
AGGAAGACTTGGGTTTTTCAATTTAACATTTTCTAAGATGTTGACATCAAAGCTTTGAAGATTGTACCTGACATATTTATGACTATCCATTAACTCTAAAAAAACACCAACCATATTTTCTGGGTATGGTTGGTATCTGCCATAATCTTCAGGAGTTGATTTCAATTCAATATTAAAAGAAATAGAAGTGAAAATCTTCCTACCATATTCATTTTCAAGAAACAGGAAGACTTCTTCCAAGCTTGGTTTATAAGTGGATATTTTATTTTGTTTAGGGAAGTCTTTATGAAACTTAGTGCCTGTATCAAAAGTCTGGATGCTTTCTAAACGCATGTTGTATATATTCCAGCTTCGTTGATTTTCGGGTTCAATAGATTCTCCATTAGGAAGCAATACATATTTCGAATGCATAAATGGCTCATGCGACACAATAACATCACCATATTTATTGACTACAACATCTAACTCCAATACATCTACGCCCTTATCTACAGCACTTTTGAAAGCTTCTAGAGAGTTTTCAGGCCAATTCCCACGATCGCCTCTATGACCTTGCACAGCAATATTCGAAGATTTATTTGTTTGGCATGCTTGCAGCATTACAACACATAGTATACTTAAACTCCATTTAATACTTCTCATTATTCTTATTTTACAATTCGATAGGTTGTTGTATTAATATACGTTTTGCCTAGAAAGTGTTTTGCTCTTACTTCCACTTTATGTTCTCCTACAGAGAGGTTTACTGGCAGTCTAGCTCTCCATAAATGCTGGCTTAGAACTGGCTCCGAAGGCCGTTTGTCGGCTATTGCAACGTCGCTGTTATACCATTCAAAAAGCTTATTTACATACTTCGGGTCTGCTTGCTCTATCTGATACATCTTTCTCCATTTACCACCGTCTACACGAAACTCAAGCGTATCGAATTTGGATCCTAAATAGAAGTTGGCATGTATAAAATGTCTACTCCTGTTGGCTTTATTCACTTCCTTTGGGAGAAAGATGCCAATTTGCTTCTGCTCTGATTCTCCAGCTACTTTATAAGATATATCGTATTCTGTACCATTTATCTCCAAAAATGCATAGCCACTTGGAGTTCCATCGCGCATCATAGCATCTGGCAAACCTTCTTTATTTACTCTTCCAGAATACCAATCTCCCGATGTTGTACCAACATTATAATGATGGTGTAGAGCATGAAGTTTAGTATAGCCATCTTCCCACCCAAAAAAGTCATGTTTCTGTAAGTGAGTATGGGCAGATAAAGTTAAGCTGTTTTCAAAGCGTGAAAGTTCATTCAGCAGAAACTCTCTATCTTGGTCTCGATAGGTATCAGCATCGGGTTCGCTAATAGGTATATGCATAGACACAACTATTAACTTATCATTCGGAGTATGATGTAACAAGTTGCGTATCCAAGTTTTTTGATCCTTGCGCAATCCACCCCAGTATTGTTTTATTTCTCTAGGATCTGGATATAAAATGTTGTCTATCATGATATAAAGAACATCTCCATGGAAAAATGCGTAATTCGATGGACCGAACTCTCGTTCAAAAGTTTCATCTGAAAGATGATCTTCTTCCACGTCGTAATTCATATCATGATTACCCATTACATTAAACCAAGGTTTTTCTATGGCCTGCATTACTTTTTTGTAAGGAACAAATAAGTCTAAATCATCGCCAACGAGGTCACCTAAGGTTATTCCAAATTCATAATCGGAGGTATATTTTTTTAAATCGTTTACTATTTTATCTCGAAAGTACCCAACTTCTTTTATGTTATAAGGTTGTGGATCACCCATCAGCAATACTTTATACTTAGTGTCTACCTCGTGCTTTACTAATCCAAAATCTATAGATTTTGGAAGTTGTCCCGTAGGAGTAACGCCCTCGTATTTTAATTCTGGAGATCCTGCTGGTTTATGATTATAGGAGAAGTCTGGAAGAAAGTAAGAGTTATAAAGATAATTGTAATTTCCTGGTTTTATTACTTGAATAATATTATCGTCTTGGATAGGGATTTCATAGTGTCCTTTTGCATCGGTTTCAACAATTTCTAATCCATTAGTCACAAGCACGTTAACCAATCCAGGTTCGTTTCTATCCTGTACACCATTCCTGTTAACATCTTCGTATACAATACCTTTAGCGACCTGTTGAGCTATTACGTTTGGCACAACAAACAGGCATACTAGTAGACTTACTATATTTATAATATATTTCATAATGTTTTTAATTATTTAGGTTTTTCGTTTCATTTATTACTTGTTTTACTATTATATTTATTGCGCCCACCATACTTTTATATTAATTTCATTTCCTCCTATTCTGTCAATTGCATCTTGGGCATTACTATAATTCATATCCACCTCATCAATCGGATAATATAGTCTTGCTGGCATTTCTCCATTATTTAACATGGAGCTAGTTGTCTCTAGTTCTGGTAGGCCTGTTCTACGATGTTCAAACCATGCTTGATAATCTGTAAAAAACAACGCATAGTATTTTTGAAGCATTATCTGTTCTAAACTATTGTTGAATTTTAATCCAGGTTGTTCTAACAACTCATCTGATACTTCTAAATCCCACATTTGTATAGCGGCCATTACTCCATTATTATAATGTTCTTCTGCGCTACTGTTTAAATACCCTTTAAGTGCAAGCTCTGCTTGTATAAAGCACACCTCAGCATAGGAAAGTATGGGAATAATCATTGGAGTTTCGGCTAGATGACGATTAATTCCAGATGGTGAAGCAATGGAATCAGGTAATGGTGTATTTATAAAATCGGTCGGCATTCCTATGTAACCATAATTCTCATTATTTTGACCTGTAGCAGTATTAGCAAAATGAGGAAGTCTAGGATCATCTGAATCTTTAAGGTTATCTACAAAAAACTCTGTAACATATCGGAAGCTGTTGAAATCTTGAGGACGATCCCATGGTGACATTAATGGTGGGATTCCACTTATTTTAAGCACTGCCTGTTCGTTTAACGAGTTAAATATAGGGTAAGTTTCTGGGTTATTTAAGATTACCGATAGACGGTTAAACGCATCCATTTCACTACGATTAGATGCTCGTAGTAACAATCGTAAATGAAGTGAGTTGGTAAATTTTCTCCATTTAGACAGATCATTTTGGAACAAAATATCTTCTACATATATCAGGTTCTCTTCAGAATCATATAGATTATTAGCTGTTTCTAAATAGCCTATTAGCATTGGATATATATCTTTTTGTTCAGTATATTCTGGATACCAAACTCCACTTTCAGCCTTTAGAGCATCTTCCATAGGAATATCTCCAAAAGCATCGGTGAGCACTGAAAAAGCATAGGCTTTTAATGTAAGTGCAATAGCTTTATAATTATTATTTTGAAGATCATCCGCTGCCATTTCCATCTCCTGAATGTTGTTTAACCATCGGTAGTAATCATTCCATGTGCTAGCCCCAATATTAGGATCTAAATCATATAAAAATGGAGAGTATATAAAGTCATCTGCTCTTATAAAAGCTTGCATTAAAGGTGCGGTAACCGATCGATACTGAATGGCATTTCTTTTTGCCAATTGATATATTACTGGATTTAATACGCTCCCTGGCGTAATCGCATCTAAGTTATTTGGGTCTGTATTAATTTCCTCAAAATCTGAGGTGCAACCTACTAAGCTTAAGATAACTATGAGTAGGGTAAATAGTTTAGTCAATTTCATTTATTAAGTTTTATAGTCCTAATTTTACATTTATTCCAAATTCTGATGGCACTGGTAATTGCCCAATCTCTACACCAGGAT
>DATGMW010000013.1:0-15689 GCA_035307105.1 Flavobacteriaceae bacterium | reverse complement strand
TCGTAACTACGCTTTATAAAAGCGGTTAGCTCTTCTCCTTTTAGTAAATTTCTGCTCAGCTTAGCCAAGTCTACTGCTTGGTTTATCAAGCGTTTTTGCTCGTCACCTTCTGCATTTAGGATTTCTCCTACAAGTTCGTGGTTGGTGTTTACTACCAAGTTGTACATCTCTGGCATATTGCCCATTCCAAACATACCACCGCCACCAGACTGCTGCATCTCTTTCATACGACGCATAAATTCAGGTTCGGTTATAATGAACGGACTTGCTTTGCTATCTCTAGCTTCTAGCTGTACGGTGAACTTCTTGTCTACTGTTTCCTTAAGCGTTGTGTTAAGGCTTTCTTTTTCTTTATCGCTAAGCTTAGATATAGATTCTTCCTCTTTTTTAATAAGGTTGTCAATACTGTCTGAGTCTACTCGTACGAACTGTACCTTCTCATTATCTCCTTCAAGCTTCTGCATTAAATGTGGCACGATAGGAGAGTCTAACAGCAATATTTCGTAGCCCATTTCTTTTGCTTCGGTAATATAACTATGCTGTGCTTCTTGATCGGAAGTATACAGAAGAACTAAGTTTCCATCCTTATCGGTTTGTGCTTCTTTTAGGTTTTCCTGCAACTCTTCTAGTGTGAAGAACTCATCATTGATGGTTGGGAATAGAGCAAAGTCTTTTACTCTGTCAAAGAATCTATCTTCGGTAAGCATTCCGTATTCGATTACTACCTTGATGTCGTTCCACTTCGCTTCAAAATCCTCACGATTGTCTTTGAACATCGACTTTAATTGATCGGCTACTTTACGGGTAATATAGTTCGAGATTTTCTTTACTGCTCCGTCGGCTTGTAAGTAGCTTCTAGATACGTTAAGCGGAATATCTGGCGAGTCGATTACACCACGAAGCATGGTTAAAAACTCAGGTACAATTCCTTCTACGTTATCGGTTACAAATACCTGGTTCTGATATAACTGAATCTTATCTCTTTGGATTGTCATATCGTTGGTAAGCTTAGGGAAGTATAATATTCCTGTAAGATTAAACGGATAGTCTACATTAAGATGAATGTGGAATAATGGCTCATCAAACTGCATTGGGTATACCTCACGATAGAAGTTTAAGTAATCTTCCTCTTTTAATTCAGTTGGTTGTTTTGTCCACGCTGGATTAGGGTTGTTGATGATGTTGTCTACTTCTTTTGTAGGGGCTGGATCTTCTTCTTTCGCATCTTCAGGTTTTGGAAGTGTTTCTGTTTTAGTACCAAACTTAATAGGGATTGGCATAAATTTATTATACTTCGATAATAACTCCTGAATTCTATCTTCTTCCAAGAATTCTAAAGAATCTTCTGCAATGTGGAGAATGATTTCTGTTCCTCTCTCTTTCTTATCGTGGTCGGATAAGGTGTATTCTGGAGAACCATCGCAAGTCCAATGTGCGGCAGGCTCGTCTTTGTAGCTTTTTGTAATGATTTCTACATGGTCTGCAACCATAAATGCGGAGTAGAAACCAAGTCCAAAGTGTCCGATAATTCCAGTATCTTCGCCGTTCTTATCTTTGTACATTTCTATAAATTCCTCGGCGCCAGAGAAAGCGATATCATTGATATACTTATTTACCTCTTCTTTGGTCATCCCTAAACCTTGGTCTATAATATGTAAGGTTTTATTTTCCTTATCTATCTTCACCTCGATCATCGGGTTGCCATAAGCTACTTTAGCTTCACCAATATTAGTTAGGTGCTTTAACTTGAGAGTAGCATCTGTAGCGTTGGAGACTAACTCACGAAGGAAAATCTCATGGTCGCTATATAAAAACTTTTTAATTAGTGGAAAGATGTTCTCTACCGATACATTAATAGTGCCTTTACTCATATCTTATAAATTATTAATTGCATGTTATTTGTCTGAATACAGTAGATACAAATCCAGTACCAAGTATAAAATGCTGTCATGCTGTCAGACAAACTAGACAAGATTGCATAAAAAAGTCAGAAGCATAACTTCTGACTTTTTAAATTATATTTTAAATAGAGATTACTCTTTATTCTTCACATATTTCTCTAACCAATTATGCTGTTCCCAAAGCATGTGTAAAATACTTTCTTTAGCTGCATAGCCATGGCTCTCTTTTGGCAACATAACCAATCTTGAAACAATACCTAAGCCTTTTAAGGCATTGAAATAACGTTCGCTTTGCATAGGATAGGTTCCAGAGTTATTGTCTTCCGCTCCATGAATCAATAGGATAGGAGCTTTTACTTTCTCGGCGTTCATAAAAGGCGACATCGTGTTGTATAAATCTGGTGCTTCCCAATAGTTACGCTCTTCGCTTTGGAATCCAAAAGGGGTTAAGGTACGGTTGTAAGCACCACTTCTTGCAATACCTGCTGCAAATAGGTCGGAATGGCTCAACAGGTTTGCTGTCATAAACGCACCATAGGAGTGTCCGCCAACACCTACACGGTTTCTGTCTACATACCCCAACTTATCTACTGCATCTATTGCTGCCTTAGCATTTGCTACTAGTTGCTCTGTAAAGCTGTCGTTAGGCTCCTCGTTTTCTTCGCCTACAATAGGGAAGGCTGCATTGTCTAAAACTACATAGCCTTGGGTTACCCAAAAAATAGGCGATCCATAATTGGGTGCAACAAATCTATTAGGGTTGGAGGTGGTTTGGGATGCGGTACTGCGGTCTTTATATTCTCTTGGATATGCCCAGAGAATCATTGGTAATTTTTCTTTTCCGTCATAACCAGCAGGTAGGTAAAGTGTTCCAGTTAACTCCAATCCATCTTCACGTGGATAGGTGATTACTTCTTTATGTACTTCGGATAAGCTTTTAAATGGATTGTCGAAATCCGTTATTTGCGTTAAACTATTTTTACGATTTATGTTACGGATATAGTAATTCGGGTATTCGTTTTGTGATTCTATTCGCACTAATACGGTTCCTTTTTTCAGGTCGATTGCTCTTAGAATATTTTCTACCTTGTCGGTATATTCCGATTCATAAAGACGATTTAACTTTCCATTCTCTAAGTTTATCGCATCTATAAACGGAAACTGTCCTTTGTCAGAAAACCCATCTCCAATAAGGTAGGCAGTGGAGCGGTCTAGGTCTAATACCGATACACCATATTTATTCAGCGTGCTTACAAAACTACCTGGGTCGCTGTAAGTATCTTGATAACTTCTATCGAAAAGGATAGTTGGCTCCTCTTGGTTGTTGGAGGGGTTAAATACGTAGGTTTTGGTATTTCTATTGGAGAACCAACGGTCCATTGCTATAGCGTAGGTGTCGTTACCCCAAGTAATTCCTGCATAGCGATTAATAGTTTTTACCAGTAACTCTTTTTCACCAGTAAAGGGTGCATTTACTTGATATACTGCATCTCTATATGGCACCTCAACTTCTGGATCTCCACCGTCTAAAGCCTCTACCCAATATAAGGTAGCAGGTTTGTCATTACGCCAGCCTAAACTACGTTTTCCGTCTGTTGTCGACATAAATCCTTGTGGTAAGACTTCGATTAATGGTACTTCATTTACCGTAGCTACTTCTTGACCATCTGCTGTATATACTTTTTCTATAGTAGGAAATCTGTGGTATGGCACTAAATAAGAAAATGGTCTTTTAATAGTGCTGACCAATAAGTAGTTCCCGTCTGGGGAATAGCTTATGCTTCTATACATTGCACTTGGTAAAAAATCCTGAGCAGAGCCATCTAGAGAAATCTTCTTTATTTCCGCATGTGCAAGAATCTCAAAGTTCTTTTCGTCATTAGGAGATTTTAATAAATCTTGGTAGGTACGGTTTTGTGCTTTTTCTCCGTCACTTTCGGAAATTATCGGGCCGCTTGGAACCTGAATATCGGTATCGATAAGCTTTGCCCTATTGGTTGGTAAAGTTTTTATTAACAACGACTCACTATCTCTTGCCCACACAACACTCCCTCTGATATTCGCATTTATAATAGCTTCGGTAAGTTTGCTAGCACTTGCTTTGCGTACATCTACCAACCAGAGTTCTACTCCTTCGGTGGTGGTGTTGGTAAAGGAAATGTACTTATCGTCTGGTGAAAACTGAAAATTTGACATTTGTGGATTGCTTGGCAAACCGGTTATCTTGGTTCTTTTTGTGTTTTTGGTGGAACCGAGTTCTAGGTCATTATAAAATCTAGTACGACTACCAATATTGGTCTTTGGATTGATTCGAAGTCCAGCTAAACGCAGTTCTGTTTGCGATAGATGCTCGATAGATTGGTAGCTATCGCGATAATAAAAAAGCATGGTTTCGCTCTTATTATCCAATCGGATTCCTGGGGCCATTGGCACATCGATTAATTCCATAATCTCTTTTGGTGGTTGCTGATAGGTTGTAGCTTCTTGTGCAAAAGCATTCATACCACAAAGGATTAATACGCTGTAGAAAATATGTTTAATCATAAATAGAAAGAGGTTTTAGCAAGCAATATAAGAAGAATTACGTACTTTAGTTTCTTAACTGGAGATTGTTCTTAGAAGAAATTACGGTGAATTAGTATTAATGCCTTTATTTCTCTATTTATATAAGAATACTTTATAAAATAAATAAATATATGTATGCTTCAAAAATAGTAAGTGTAGGTTATTACGTGCCAGATAATGTGGTTACAAATCATGACTTAGAAAAGTTAATAGACACAAGCGATGCGTGGATTGTAGAACGTACAGGAATTCACGAACGTCGGCATATTAAACCGGGAGATGGTAACTCAACCTCCATAATGGGAGTGAAGGCTGCGCAAAACGCATTGGACAATGCAAAGATGTCTGCCGATAAGGTGGATATGATCGTTTTTGCTACGTTGAGTCCCACGCTATATTTCCCTGGTGGAGGAGTAGAAGTACAGGAAATGCTTACCAAGCGTACCATTCCTGCATTAGATGTTAGAAATCAATGTAGCGGATTTATTTATGGACTTTCTGTAGCCGATCAATTTATAAAAACGGGGATGTATAAAAATATACTTGTTATCGGTAGTGAAAATCATAGTGGTGGTTTGGACATGACTTCGCGTGGCCGTGGCGTATCGGTTATTTTTGGTGATGGCGCTGGAGCAGTGGTTTTGTCTAGGGCAGAAGAGGGCGATACTAGCAGAATACTCTCTACACATTTACATAGCCAAGGAGAACATAAAGAAGAACTGGTATTAAAAGGGCCCAGTACACAGTTTTGGGTGCCAGAGATTATAAAAGAAAATCCTCAAGAAGATATTCCGTATTATCCGTACATGAATGGTCAGTTTGTTTTTAAACATGCCATCCAACGCTTCTCCGAAGTGGTAAACGAAGGTTTGGAAGCAAATAACTTGAAAGTTGAAGACATAGACTTATTTATTCCACACCAAGCCAATCTGCGTATCTCTCAATTTGTACAGAGACAGTTTAGATTGTCGGATAACCAGGTGTTTAATAATATTCAAAAATACGGAAATACCACAGCAGCTTCTATTCCTATTGCTCTTGGGGAAGCATGGGAGCAAGGAAAACTAAAACGTGGTGACTTACTTGTATTAGCTTCCTTTGGCAGTGGATTTACTTGGGGGAGTGCAATTATAAGATGGTAGTGCTCTAAGCAAAATAATATAGTTATAAATAGAATCAAGAAAGCAGTCGTTATTTTAACGACTGCTTTCTTGTTATAGCTCTCATTCAAGAATATTCTTTATTCGTAATTCGGATGTAGAATGCGTTCTTCTTTTTGGTTTACTATTTCCTTCGTTTGGGCGTTTACTTTTACCGTTAAACGTATTTCTGGAGTACAACCATTGGTATTTGCGCAGTCTCCTTCTTGTGTTGTAGACTCATAGGTTCTTGAAACTACCATCCATAAACAAGTAGCGGCGTTATAGGTCACTTTAGGTTGATAGGATGGTGTTCGTGCTATTTCGGATGTACTTACTCCTTTGGGATATAATAATAAATCCTTCTCCTTTAATAATTGCAGTACTTCTGATTCCGTTATTGCGCTTTCGCACACTTCTTCTTTTTCTAAAACTCTAATCAATCTATATTTTAACGAAGAAGCATCTGCTGGTGGATTGAGAATCGATTCTACCGAAACAAGAAGCTTATATAAATAGCCCGGCTCGAAAGTAAAACCGTCTATTTCATTATAGAAATACTCCCAGTTCTCTTGTTCCTCTGTCCATTTTACTTGATAGCATTCTTTTTGCATCACGCCCGCATCGCAGGTCATTGTTGCAGGTCCAAGAATTATAATTTGTTTCTTGTCTTGCTCGCTAGTAGATTTTTGTATCACACAACTATTTAAAATAAACGAACAAAACAAAAGGAATATATAAGAATGCTTCATAATTATACGTGCTTAATGCAGTTACAAAAGTAAAGTAAAATTAAGACTGCTATAAAGAATTCAGCTTTTATTAACTTACTATTGATCATCCGAAAAACATCATAATTTCAGTGTTATGATATTTCTAGTAATTTTCGCATTAATGAGGCTAAAAACAAACATTTGTTAACCTATTTTGATCCACAAGATTTTTCGGGATACCTTTTGTACTTACATATATGTGCTTCCCGCAGATTTTTCACTTGTATAAAAAATGGAGAAATAAACTTACTAGGTATAGAGGAATGAATTATAAGAATTATAAAACAAAACCCTTCTGTTTCCAGAAGGGTTGTTGTAATAAGCCATGTGTAATTACTTACATTTTCACCGATACATTAATCGCCACATCGGTCCATGTTTTATCTAAGTGCAATACGGCACATGCGTCATGTAAAGCTTTAAATGCAGTGTCGGCCATAAAGTCCTCTAGAATATCTATTTCTCCTTTAAAGTGAACTTCATTATTTTGAACTTCATAAGTAAAGTCCTTCGTTACCGATTTCTCATTTAAAGTAATGGTTACAGGAACAGTTCCGTCTTCCATCTTGCCTAGGCTTCCATGAATACCTCCTTTTAGGTTTAAGAAGAAGTTGTCGACTATGGTTTTATCTCTTTCAGGGTCGTCTGTATTCGCACTTTCTTTATCAACAGTAAACTTTAGGTTGCTCAATTTCTCTTCTGGAGTTACTCCCTCTTTATTATACTCTAAGTCAAATTCCGTAAAGATTCCCTTTACTGCTTCTTTTTCTTCAAACTTGTAGGCTACCCACTCTAAGGTTACGTCTAGTTCTTTTTTATTTTCTTCTTTGACTTCTATCTCTGTAATGGTTTCCGTAGTAGTTTCTGTCTCTTGTTTTTGCTGATTGTTACAAGCAACAAGACTAAGCATACAAACAGCTAAAAATAATTTTTTCATAATGTATTGATATAGGTTTAAGGTTTTATGAGACAAATATACTGTATTTTTTGTTGGATAATTAATAGTTAAAATTTATTGTCTGTTTGACATTGCAGTACGTAAGGCCAAATATATTATAAGCCGATATAATTAAAAGGGCTGATGTTTCGCAATTCTTCTTTTATCGCATCGCCCACATCTAAACCATCAATAAATACCGCTATTGTTTTTTGTGTAATAGCTTCGTTGGTTCTAGTCAAGTCTTTCAATGCTTCGTAAGGTTTTGGATAACCTTCGCGTCTTAAAATAGTTTGAATGGCTTCTGCTACCACTGCCCAATTTTTATCCAAGTCTTTGCTAATAGTTTCTTCCGAAAGCAATAGTTTATCCAACCCTCGAATAGTAGAGCTAATAGCTATTAAGCTATGACCGAATGGCACACCAAGGTTTCTTAGTACCGTACTGTCGGATAAATCTCTTTGTAAACGACTTACTGGTAGCTTGCTAGAGAAGTGTTCAAATAGTGCATTAGCGATCCCTATATTTCCCTCGCTGTTTTCGAAGTCTATTGGATTTACTTTATGTGGCATAGCACTAGAACCTATTTCCCCTTCTTTGATTTTTTGCTTAAAATACTCCATAGAGATATAGGTCCAGAAGTCTCGGTTTAAGTCTAGAATAATAGTATTGATGCGTTTTAGCGTGTCGAATAATGCAGCTAAATGATCGTAATGTTCTATTTGTGTAGTAGGGTAGGAGTGATGAAGTCCAAGTGTTTTTTCTACAAAGTTTTTACCAAAGGCTAGCCAATCTTCCTTCGGGTATGCTATTACGTGTGCATTGTAGCCGCCAGTTGCACCACCAAACTTCGCTGCATATTTGGCTTGTAAAAGCATTTCTTTTTGCTCTTGGATTCTTACAAGGAATACTTCTAATTCTTTTCCTAATCGTGTTGGGGTTGCAGGTTGGCCGTGCGTTCTTGCAAGCATGGGAATATCTTTCCATTTATTGGCAAGTGCTTCTATCTGCTGTTCTAGCTTTTTTAATTCAGGTAGATAGACCATTTCCACTGCTTCTTTAACGGCAAGTGGGATTGCTGTATTATTTATGTCTTGGGAGGTAAGCCCAAAGTGTACAAACTCCAAGTTTTTGTCTAGTCCTAAAGCTTGTAGTTTATCTTTCACAAAATACTCTACTGCTTTTACATCGTGGTTTGTAGTGCGTTCCGTTTCTTTGATATCTTGGGTGTCCTCAGAAGAAAAATTCTCATAAACTTTACGCAAAGAAGTTATCTCCTCTGTGGTTAATCTGGTTAATGGAGCAACTTCGGTGTGGCAAAGTGCGATGAAGTATTCTATTTCTATGCGCACGCGATAATGCATAAGCGCTGCTTCGGAGAAAAATGCCTGTAAGTTTTTAGTTCTAGATGCATACCTGCCATCTATTGGAGATACTGCGTATAAGGAATGAACGGACATAATCTAAGTGTATTTTAGTGTGTTTGATTAACTAAAAAAGACCAGAGTACTAAAAATACGCTGGTCTTTTATTTTGAAATATAATGTATAATTATATGTGAATTACTTCACCATATGCATCGGCTACAGCCTCCATTACAACCTCACTCATAGTAGGGTGTGGATGTATGGATTTCATAACTTCGTATCCTGTAGTTTCTAGTTTTCTAGCAACCACTGCTTCTGCGATCATGTCGGTCACTCCGGCACCGATCATGTGACAACCTAACCACTCGCCGTATTTTGCATCAAAAATTACTTTCACAAAACCGTCTGTGGTTCCAGCAGCACTAGCTTTACCATTTGCAGAGAATGGGAACTTACCAACTTTAATGTCGTAACCCGCTTCTTTAGCTTGGTTTTCGGTATACCCTACACTTGCAATTTCTGGGGTAGCATATGTACAACCAGGAACGTTTCCGTAGTCGATTGGCTCCACATGTACTCCTTTTATTTTTTCTACACAGCAAATACCTTCTGCCGAAGCTACGTGTGCAAGAGCTGGACCGTCCACCACATCACCAATAGCATAATAGCCAGGAATGTTGGTTTGGTACCACTCGTTTACTTCAATTTTACCTTTTTGAACGATAATGCCTACATCTTCTAGTCCGATACCATCAATATTCGCTTCAATTCCTACCGCAGAAAGAACGATGTCTGCTTCCAACACTTCTTCGCCTTTCTTTGTTTTTACCGTAGCTTTTACTTTATCGCCAGTGGTATCTACACTTTCTACCGAAGAATTGGTCATTACCTTAACTCCTGCTTTTTTGAACGAACGCTCAAATTGTTTGGATATGTCTTCGTCTTCTACTGGTACTAGTCTTGGTAAGTATTCTACTATAGTAACCTCTGTTCCAAGTGCGTTATAGAAATCGGCAAACTCTACGCCAATAGCTCCACTACCTACTACAATCATAGATTTTGGTTGCTCATTTAAGCTCATCGCTTCGCGGTAGCCAATTATTTTTTTACCGTCTTGTTTTAGGTTTGGTAGTTCACGAGAATGTGCGCCAGTAGCAATAATAATATGGTCGGCACTATATTCTTTTCCGTCTACGTCTACTTTTTTACCAGGTTTTAATTTTCCGTAACCTTTTATAACATCGATTTTATTCTTCTTCATCAGGAAATCGATTCCCTTGCTCATTCCGCCCGCTACATTACGACTTCTATCGATGATTTTATCAAAATGCTTGTCTGCTTTTTCCACACTCAGACCGTAGTCCTCTGCATTTTGAAGATATCGGAATACCTCTGCGCTTTTTAATAAAGCTTTTGTAGGAATACATCCCCAGTTTAAACAAACGCCGCCTAAGCTTTCTTTCTCTACAACGGCTGTTTTAAAACCTAATTGTGAAGCTCTAATCGCTGCAACATAGCCTCCTGGGCCACTACCTAATACTATAATGTCGTATTTACTCATTTTCAGTTACGTTAAATTAAATTTCTTAAATACCTCAAAGGGCTACGAAATTACAAAATCTATACTTAATATAGAAGTTTTAAACAAAAAGACCCTAGTTTTTACTCGTCTTTAGCGTCAAAATCGACTGCTAGAGAGTTTATACAGTAGCGCATGCCCGTTTCTGTAGGCCCGTCATTAAAAACATGGCCCAAGTGACTGCCACAAGCAGCACAACATACTTCTGTACGAACTCTTCCGCCACTGGTATCTTCTTTATACTCTATGGTTCCTGGGATAGCCTTGTCAAAAGACGGCCATCCACAATGTGCATCAAACTTAGTGTCGCTTTCAAAAAGCTTGGTTTTGCAAGCACCACAATGGTATTCTCCTTTGTTGAAGTTCATGTTGTATTCGCCAGTAAAAGGACGCTCGGTACCTTGCTTACGCAAAATAGCATAGCGCTCTGGCCCTAGCTCCTTTAACCACTCCTCTTCGGTTTTATGTACTTTGTATTTATTATTGTTGTCCATTATTATTGAATCTATATTTTAATGATTAATTAATCCACTCTACTTTATCGCTTGCCATTAATTCTTCCATGGAAACATTGTCATTTGCATACTCAGAAGGTACTACAGCAATGCGGAAGGTTTGGTTTTGTGTGAAAGCAGAAGATAAATTACCAAGTGGGAAGTCTCCATCTAAGAATATTTTAAGATCTAAGAAAGAATGATTGAAACTGTAAATCATTGTACCTTGACCATTGATAAAATAAGTCTGTGGTAAAGGCGTCCAAACATCTATATCGCCATCTACGACTTCTTCTAAAAGGTAAACCAACACAGCATCCGATTCGTAAACCTCTACATTACTAGGAAAGTCGATGAATGCACTGAAGTTATTTCCAGGACCAAAGTTAATAGTAGTTTCAAACACTTGTCCTAAAATATTAATCCCTGCTGGTCCTTGTGGTCCTCTATCTCCCTTACATGCCATTAAGCTAAGCACTAAGAGTAAACTCATTATAATTCCTGTCTTTCTCATAATTTTAAAAGTTGTTTTTAGGTTGTCATATCAATAGCACTGCCGCTGATATATAAATATATAAAAGATAAAATTACGGTTTGTTAAGGATATCGATGTGAAATATCATGTTAATTTCTTTATAGAGAAAAACTTAAAGCAGCAAAACAAAATGGACTAAACTATTAAGTCCTTTCCGAACACAATGATTCGCTTAAAAAACATATAAATTATTTTCAAGTTGAAAGTGTTATTGCTAAATTATTTATATTTGAAAATTGTATATTGTGCGGAGGAATATTGTTTAAAGGCGATAGACCGAACCAATAAAATAAAAATAAGATTATGAGAAAAATAATAATAGGTGCAATTGTTGTTGGTTTACTTATTGTAGGTGCCTGTAGCGTAAATCCGTTCACAGGAAAATCTACTATGGCCTTGGTTTCTAACTCCGAGTTATTCCCAATGTCTTTTCAAGAGTACAATTCTTTCTTAAGTGAGCATGCTGTAGTTACAAATACGGAAGATGCGCGTATGGTAGAAAGAGTAGGAATTAATATTGCCAATGCTGCAGATAAGTGGCTTAAGGCAAATGGTTACCCAAACTATTTAGATGATTATAAATGGGAGTTTAAGTTAGTACAAGACGATCAGGTAAATGCTTGGTGTATGCCAGGAGGGAAAATTGTTTTTTACACTGGTATTCTGCCAATAGCTCAAAATGAAGCTGGAGTTGCTGCAATAATGGGACACGAAGTGGCACACGCTTTGTCCAACCATGGACAGCAGCGTATGAGTGCAGCGC
The DNA here is from genome assembly GCA_035307105.1 of Flavobacteriaceae bacterium. Taxonomy (GTDB): domain Bacteria; phylum Bacteroidota; class Bacteroidia; order Flavobacteriales; family Flavobacteriaceae; genus JAJYTI01. The sequence goes on along the minus strand of DATGMW010000013.1, from coordinate 3,636 downwards.
AATATCAGTCTTTATTAGGCGCAGTAGGTAGTGCAGCTTTGAGTAACAATGCTAAATACCAACAAGTTTTTGAACAAGCCTATGGCGTAGGCTCTAATGTAGGCGTAATGTTACCATTTAGCCGAAATCATGAGTCAGAAGCTGATAAAATTGGTCTGACGCTTATGGCTATTGCTGGATATGAACCAATAGAAGCTGCGCATTTGTGGGAGCGAATGGCACAAGTTGGAGGTCAATCTCCACCAGAAATATTAAGCACACACCCTTCTAACCAAACGCGTATCCAGAATATTATACAGTGGGCGCCAGAAGCAAAAAGAGAAGCCTCTAAGTATAAATAAATATTAATTGTTTTAAATAAGGCTGTTTACTAAGGTAAGCAGTCTTTTTTTATTCATAACTATGGAATATAAATATCCGAAAGGAAGCAAAAAACTTATTCGTTCTTGGGCGTTTTACGATTGGGCAAATTCGGTATATAGCCTGGTAATTGTTTCTTCTATATTCCCTATTTTCTATGGAGCGCTTACGCTTTTAAAAGATGCAGATGGTAATGTGATAAGTAACCAAGTGCCTTTTCTAGGATTCGACTTTAAGAATGATTCCTTGATAAGCTTCGTTACGGCTGCTGCCTTTATAGTGGTAGCTATTTTTAGTCCACTTCTAGGCGGTGTTGCAGATTACTTAGGAAATAAAAAACGCTTCCTTCAGTTCTTTTGTTACTTAGGTGGACTGTCGTGCATTGGTTTATTTTGGTTCAACTTAGATTCGTTGCTCTTTGGACTCCTATGTTATTTCTTCGCCATCATCGGATTTTGGGCAAGCTTGGTGTTCTACAATTCCTATCTGCCAGAAATAGCCTTTAAAGAACAGCAAGACAAAGCTAGTGCTTTGGGATTCTCCTTGGGATATATTGGAAGTGTAATCCTGCTTGTTCTTTGTTTGATTATGATAGAAGGACATACGTGGTTCGGTTTTGAATCAGCAGAACTACCCACGCGATTGTCTTTTGTGTTAACAGGTGTGTGGTGGATTGGTTTTAGTCAGATAACGTATAGAAATTTACCTGTACCAAAGAATAAAAAGAAGTTTCGAAAATCTACTTTATTTAAAGGATACCAAGAACTGTCCAAAATTTGGAGCGCCTTAAAAGCAGACATTGTATTGCGTAGGTTTTTATATGCTTTCTTCGTTTATAGCATGGCAGTGCAAACCATTATGCTGGTAGCTACCTATTTCGGGATAGAAGAGATAAATTGGTCTGAGACCAATCAAACGACTGGACTTATTGTGAGCATCTTGCTTATTCAATTAATAGCTATAGTGGGAGCAGAGATTATGGCACGGATGGCAATGCGTTATGGGAACATAAAAACTTTGTTAATTATTAATGTTTTGTGGATTGTAATTTGTGTGTATGCTTTTACCATAAGTACGCCCATCGAGTTTTATATAGCAGCAGCTGGCGTTGGCTTGGTAATGGGAGGTATTCAATCATTATCACGTTCTACTTATTCTAAGCTTTTGCCTTCAAAGGTAGTAGATACCACCTCCTATTTTAGCTTTTATGATGTAACAGAAAAAGTAGGAATTGTTCTAGGAATGATGATATACGGATATACCTCCCAAGCAATGGGTAGTATTCGCTATGCAGTACTGCTTTTTGTGAGCTTCTTTATAGCAGGGGTTATTTTATTGTATAGAGTGCCCGCTAAATAAAAACTTATGTTATATTTGTGAAAGTTATATTAAAATTCAACGTTTTATGAAGTCCTATCGATTGTTTTTCTCCGTATTCTTTATGCTTTCCGCTATATTCCTATTCAGCTGTGAAGATGAACCCCTTGATGTTGGTTTAGATGATGGCCTGCCCAATCTCGAAATGGGAACTATATCCTTTAAAGTAGATGGAGTAAATAAAGAGTTTGTTGGACTTGCAACACATAGAAATCATGAGTTCGAAGATATAGGGATGAAGGGTTGGCAGATTACTAGCACTAGCCTAGAGGGAAGCGAGAGCCTTGGAATACAATTGTTCCCAGCAGAATTAGAACCTGGCGATTATGATTTAGGAACAGATGTTTTTGAATGGACTTATGTAGTTAGTTATATGAAATTGATTAATACAGAAACTATGGAGATGGAATCTTACGACTCAATTTCTGGAAATGTAACTATTTCTGATATAGACTTGGAAAATGAAACCATGTCAGGAAGTTTTAACGCAACACTTGTGGATTTTGATACGGAGGAGATAACGATTGAAATAACTGATGGTCGAATTAGTAATATTCCATTAGTGGTAGTGGATGACTCCGATTTCGGATTGTAATAAATAAAAAATATGTTGTTTTAAGAGCCTCTAATGAAATTTCATTAGAGGCTTTTTCTACTCTAATTTTGTTCGTATAGTTACCAATAGGGTGATGTTAAATCGCTACCATTCTATTTAGGTGTTCAAGCGATTAAGAGTTTCATGCAAAGTAAAAGCCTCTTCGATTTTCGAAGAGGCTTTTGTGTGATATACTTAAAGTAAGAAACCTTATTTAAGGTTATCTAAGATAGTATTTAAAGTTTTACTCGGACGCATAGCTGCTGAGGTTTTATCGAAATCTGGTATGTAGTACCCATCGATATCTACTTTGCTTCCTTGTGCATCGTTCAGCTCTTTTACAATAGCTTCTTCTTTGTTAGCCATCTCTTTAGCAATCGGTGCAAACGTTTTTTGTAAGTCCGCATCTTTGGTTTGTGCTGCTAGAGCTTCTGCCCAGTACATGGCTAAGTAGAAATGACTTCCTCGGTTGTCTAGCTCGTTTACTTTTCTAGAAGGAGATTTGCTATTGTCAAGGTACTTTTCCGTTGCTTGATCTAATGCTTCTCCAAGAACTAGCGCTTTAGGGTTTTTATATACGTTGCCTATGTGCTCTAGTGATACTGCAAGTGCTAAGAACTCACCTAAGGAATCCCAACGAAGGTGTCCTTCCTCTACGAATTGCTGTACGTGCTTTGGAGCAGATCCTCCAGCACCGGTTTCGAATAATCCACCGCCATTCATCAATGGAACTATAGAAAGCATTTTAGCACTTGTACCTAGTTCTAGAATAGGAAAGAGGTCGGTTAGGTAATCACGCAATACGTTTCCTGTAACAGAAATCGTGTCTTTTCCTTCTTTTATTCTTTGTAAAGTATAGTGCGTAGCGTCTTCTACACTCATGATTTCTATTTCTAAGCCTTTGGTGTCATGCTCAGGTAGGTATTTCTCTACCTTTTTAATCAACTCACGGTCGTGTGCACGGTTTTTGTCCAACCAGAATATAGCTGGGGTGTTCGTTGCACGAGCACGGTTTACCGCTAGCTTGATCCAATCTTGGATAGGTAGGTCTTTTGCCTGACACATTCTCCAAATATCTCCTTCCTCTACCTCATGCTCCATTAAAACCTTCCCGTCTTGGTCAATTACCTGTACGATTCCAGCTTCTGGAATAATAAATGTTTTGTCGTGTGAGCCATACTCTTCTGCTTTCTGAGCCATTAGTCCAACATTAGGAACCGTTCCCATAGTGGTTGGATCGAATGCGCCGTTCTTTTTACAGAAGTCTATAGTAGCTTGGTATACCGATGCGTAACTGCTATCTG
>DATGMW010000012.1:0-20652 GCA_035307105.1 Flavobacteriaceae bacterium | reverse complement strand
TGAAAAGCCAAAAAACCAATACCAAGGGAAAGGCACGTCCTGTTGTAACTTTAAGGCACTCTAAATGCGCTAAATCCGGAAATATTAAAATTAAAGGACCGCTGGCCTCACAAAAACAAGACCTGCGAAAAAAAAGATAGGGTCGACGATTAAAAAACAACTAAAAGCTGGTCTGAAATGACGACTTTTGACTTAAAGAACAAATTTTAAAAAAGCAAATTAGGAACTTGCGGATTTAAGGACTTTATATAAAAAAGTTGCATTTTAGAGTTTATCATATTTTATGGACAATCATTAAGTTTAATAGTAAATAGTAAGGAGAGGTTTCTGATCCACTGGTAGTTCAACCTAGATTAGCACTTCATTTTAATTAGATAAGTATGTTAAAAGAAATAGATATTGTTCACTTAAAACATTGTTTAAAACTAGCGCAAGCGTCATTGAATGCTGGCGACAAACCTTTTGGTTCTATTTTGGTAAATGCAAATAATGAAGTTATTGCAGAAGCTAGAAATAGAGTGAATGAGAAAACAGTGTTGGCGCATCCGGAATATGAATTAGCGGCATGGGCTGCAGAGAATTTAACTGCCGAAGAGCGTGCGAATACCACTATGTATACCACTGGAGAACATTGTCCTATGTGCGCAGCAGCACATGGGTGGGTGGGCTTGGGACCGATTGTATATCTAAGTTCTGCAAAACAACTAGGGGAGTGGCTAAAGGAAATGAATATTGCTAATGACAGCATAACTTTCCACCCTGTAGAAGATATTATTCCAAACATCGAAGTGCGAGGTCCAGCATCTGGAAACTTGCTAGAGGAAATTAAAAATCTACATAGGGCATATTATTTAAGAGAGGTTTAGCGTGTTTATTTCTTTTTAGGTAAGGCTAGTTGTATGTCCGAATTTTTGTCATACGAGTAAAAAATATATGAAATTAATAGAAAGCAAAATCATATGAATGTGAAAAGTATCCAGCAGATTACGCGGATAAACGCAGAAAAAAGTAAATGTTTTTTATTGGTAACTTTACATATAATAGTTGCAATTTAGTGCTCTATGATATTTTGCAGACAATCAAAAAGCTAGTCTACTATATTTTGTCACTATTTATTCTGTATAAAAAAGTCGTTATACTACCTACAAACATCTATAAAACGACTTTCGTCTTAATTAAACGGGTGTGCTTAGATTATTTATCTATTAATTCGTTTCGACTCGTATAAATAATCTAAACTTTATTGTCTTATGGTGCTTCTGTAGGTATATTTTCATTTAAGGTTATCTTTGTCGCATTCTAAAAACGTATAGTATGCATTCAAAAAAATATGGTAACCTTTTAGCGCTTTTACCTTTATTTGTTTTTGTGCTAGTATATCTTGGAGGTTCATGGTATCTAGGCGACTTTTATCAGCTGTCGGTCTTGTCCATTTTCATGTTGGCGCTGCTTGTTGCCTTCGTTCAATTCCCTAAAATCCCTTTTAATTTAAAACTCAAAGCTTTTGCAAAAGGAGCAGGGGAAGAGACCTTATTGGTAATGCTCTTGATTTTTCTACAGGCAGGCGCTTTTAGTGAAGTTAGCAAGCAGATGGGTGCCGTTACAGCGGTAGTGGATATAGCTTTGAGTTATATTCCGTCTTCCTTTTTAATAGCAGGATTTTTTATAATTGCCTCTTTCATATCTATCTCCATAGGAACATCTGTGGGAACAGTGGCTATACTAACTCCCTTAGCACTAGAAATGCAAAATAGTATTGGGGATGCTTTTCCAGTACTTCTTGCCGCCATTGTTGGAGGCGCGATGTTTGGAGATAACCTCTCTCTTATATCCGATACCACCATTGCAGCAACTAAAACGCAAGGAATATCTATGCGAGATAAGTTTCGCGTGAACTTACGTATTGTTTTAGTTCCGGCTATTCTAACTTTAGGAATTTATTTGCTGTACCCCGTACAGGTCGAAAATATTACTACCACTAGCTTTTCATGGATAGAACTTATAAAAATATTTCCTTATCTCTTGGTATTTATTCTAGCAGTATTAGGCGGAAATGTAATTGTTATTCTCTGTATCGCTTTGTGCTGTTCGATACTAATTGGATTAGCTATGGGATCCTTCACCGTATTAGAATCTTTGTCAGCTATTCAAATAGGTTTGCAAGGGATGTTGGAGTTAAGTGTTCTTTGTCTTATTATAGGTGGTGTAGTAGGGATTATCCGATACCACGGAGGCATCGCTTATCTTTTACACGTAATATCACGACGACTGTCTTCGCAAAAGCATGCAGAACTAGGCATTGCTCTTTTGACTGGAATTGTAAATGTATGTACCGCTAATAATACGATAGCCATACTTGTAGTTGGTCCCGTAGCAAAGGAAATCGCAGCCGATAATGAGGTTGCTCCAGCTCGAGTTGCGAGTATTATGGATACAGTTTCCTGCTTTGTACAGGGAAGTCTTCCTTATGGTGCGCAAATATTAACCGTTTTAAGTTTGATAGCCTATAGTTTAACGCCATTTGAGATTATCCGATTTTTATATTATCCTTTCTTGATAGGCGTGGCGAGTTTGGTGTTTATTTTATTCATTAATAAAAAGGAGAAAATATAAATTAGAGCATAATAAAAAATGGCAGCTACTCCAGTAGCTGCCATTAACATTAAAACTCCATCTGTAATTTAATCATACAGTACTGGTGGTGCAAAGTTCGTATGACTTTCTACCAATCTTCCTTCTTCTTTAAAGTATATTTCCTCGAAGCTTTTCGTTTTCAAGTTACTTACTTTTCTAAAGAATTTATCTGCCGATACATCGTCTAGCGTTTTAAAACCACAAGCCTCCATTATTTCTACCGTGGCACGCAACGTATTTTTATGGAATTGTGCCACTCGTACCGACTTGTTGTTTACATCTAGTCCTTTGTAAAGTTTAGGATTTTGTGTTGCTACGCCTACCGGACAAGTGTCCTCGTTACACTGAAGTGCTTGGATACAACCTAAGGCAAACATCATTCCTCTTGCACTATAACAAGCATCGGCACCAAGTGCGATAACTTTAAGGATATCGAATCCAGTGATTATTTTACTCGAAACTATAATAGAGATATGTCTCTTTAATTGATAGGATATCAGGGTTTTGGTAACAAACGTAAGCGCATCATAAAGCGGCATCCCTATGTTATCAGTAAACTCCAATGGTGCCGCACCAGTTCCACCTTCTGAGCCGTCAATCGAAATAAAGTCAGGAACGATTTGCGTTTCTACCATTGCTTTACAAATATCTATAAACTCTTCTTTGTCACCGATACAGATTTTAAATCCAACTGGTTTTCCACCCGATAACTCACGTAGCTTATGAAGGAAGTGCAACATGCTTTCTGCAGAGGTAAATGCACTATGGGCTGGAGGAGAGTTTACATCGGTATTTGGTTGTACATGACGAATTTTAGCAATTTCAGTCGTATTTTTTGCAGCGGGAAGCATTCCTCCATGTCCAGGCTTAGCACCTTGAGAAAGCTTAAGCTCAATCATTTTCACATGTGCCAATTTAGCTTTCTCTTCAAAGCGACCTTCGTGAAATTTTCCATCGTTATCTCTACAGCCAAAATACCCCGTACCAATTTGCCAGATTAAATCGCCACCATTCTCGTGGTATTGGCTTATTCCACCTTCTCCGGTGTTGTGTGCGAAGTTTTGCATAGCAGCTCCTTTGTTCAAAGCTTGTACGGCTGTTTTACTTAAGGCACCATAGCTCATCGCGGAGATATTAAAGATGCTTAAATCGTATGGTTGTTCACATTGTGCATTTCCTACTTTAACACGTAAATCGTGGCTTTCAATTTTGGTCGGATAAATGCTGTGTGCAACCCATTCGTTTCCAGGGGTATGTGGGTCAGTTTGCATTCCAAAGGCAACAGTTTCACGTTCGTTTTTTGCTCTTTGGTAAACAATAGATCGCTGGCGTCTGTTGAATGGGCGTCCATCGGTATCGGACTCCCAAAAGTATTGACGCATCTCTGGACGAATACCTTCAAAGAAATAACGGAGTTTACCTACCACAGGATAATTCCTTAAAATAGCATGTTTCTTTTGGGTAATGTGATAAATAGCTACTGCTAATAGTATGATTGGAATGATTAATAAATAGAACCATTTTGGCGTGAAAATTACACCAAGGGAAGCAATTACGAGGTTGATTACGACAATGCTTCCAATAATTAGATTTCTAACGGTCATTGCTGTTTTTAGTTATTGGGTGTGAATAGTATTGGATTAATGTTAATTTCCAAAGATAATTTAACTCTTTTCGGACTAGACTTGCGCTTTTTTATGAGCGCAGCTCGTTACGATAATAATATTATAATGGTGATTTCATTGATGTTTGTTCATTTTTAATAGCATCAAACATAGAAACATTAAAGCGTAAAGCAAAAGATTTTGCAATACTTTAATGCACATCGATATATTTAGAAACTTATAGTGTATAAAGCCTTCTTTAATAGGGCTTTATAGAGCTTTTGTTAGTATGTGTTTTCGGTGTGTTTCCATTTGATTCTTTCATGAATCATGAGAGATTTATTATATTTTCTAATTGATAAAAAACGTAATCGCATAATTGTCGTGGATTAACTCTAGACTTGTAGAGAACAAAACAGTTACTTTGTGTAATCACTTGTATAAGTTAAACTATATAGCAATGAAGTATGTATTAGTATTGGTGCTTTTAGTAGCCTCCATAATGTTGATGTATTTAGGAATTAAAAACGAAATACAGCCACCTGTTTGGACTGGGATAGGATTTCTTGCAATTATTGGGCTATTTTTATCAAAAGAAAAAAAATAAATATACGCACCAAATAAAAACCCCACTCCAAATTAGAGCGGGGTTAGGAATTCATCTATTTAAAGATGTCTAGGATACCGATACTTCAATTAATCTATCGGTTGTCTTCTCCTTTTTAGGAAGATTTAATCGAAGCTCACCGTTATCGTACTTCGCTTCAATACGCTCTACATCGGTGTTTTCAGGCAAAGTAAACGACCTGGAGAAACTATTGTAGCTGTACTCTTTGCGCGTAAAGTTTTCCTCCGACGCTTCGCTCTCTGTAGATTTTTCACTAGAGATGGTCAATACTTTGTTTTCTAGTGAAATTTTAAAGTCTTCTTTCTTTAAGCCTGGAGCAGCCAAGTGAATCTCATAGGAGCTGTCAGATTCCATTAAATTAACTGCAGGTAGAGACATTTTATTTGATATCCTGTCAAATACCTCGTCATTAAAAATTTCTCCAAGAATGCTTGGGAAAAAATCGTTGTTTCTATTCCATTTCATAATGCTCATAATATAAAGGTTTTTAAAATTAATGTATCGTTCTGATATTCACTTACTATTAAGCAAAACCGATGCCGTATAGAAAAACAAACTTCTTTACAATCTAATTAATAGCCTTAACCTACCGATATATATGGGTTTATAAGAAAATTTATCATTAATTTTGAAGTACATGTAGGGTGACTATTTGTCTTAAAATAGCTAGAAAAAGCTGACGAATTGTCAATTAGTAAACTTCTAATCTAGAAAGAGTTTATTTTTTTATGTAACATTCTTAGAAATAATCCGTCTTATTCTTCTAGAAAGGATATTTTTTAAATTAAAAACACCAGCCAATGAGTGTACTATTAAAGGTAGAGGAGCTTAGTAAGCATTTTGGGAATCATATAGCAGTAGATGCTATTTCGTTTCAAATAGAGCGAGGCAAGATTTATGGATTATTAGGTCCAAATGGGAGTGGAAAATCTACCACTTTAGGAATGGTGTTGGGCGTAGTAAATAAAACCAGTGGGGAGTTCCGTTGGTTTGATGGTCAGAAATCTCTAAAAGAAGCCTTGAGGAAAGTAGGGGCTTTAATAGAGCGTCCAAACTTCTATCCTTATATGACTGCAGAGCAAAACTTAAGATTAGTCTGTAAAATAAAGGAAAGCTCCTATGAGAATATTGATCCTGTTTTGAAAATGGTAAATTTGCTTGACAGAAAAAAATCAAAGTTTAAAACCTTTTCATTGGGAATGAAACAGCGATTGGCAATTGCTTCTGCTTTGTTGAACAATCCAGAAATATTGATTCTAGACGAGCCAACCAATGGCTTAGATCCGCAAGGGATTCATCAAATACGGGAAATTATAACGGATATAGCAGCCAATGGAACCACCATCTTACTAGCTTCGCATCTGTTAGCAGAGGTAGAGAAAGTATGTACGGATATATTGGTTATCCGCAAAGGGCTTTTGTTACATCAAGGACCGATAACAGATTTGCGAAGCACTAGTTCTTATTTGGAATTGAAGGCAGAGGATGAGGAGAGATTGGTTGCATCTTTAGAAATGCACCCGAAATTAAATCGGATTGATGCTTCCCAGAAACCTTTGTATAAAGTCTATTTTACAGAAGATATTCCTGCAGAAAGCATTAATAAATACCTAATGCAAAAAGAGGTTTATGTGCGTCACTTATTAGAGCACAAAACAAACTTAGAGGATTATTTTTTACAATTAACCAAAGAAGAATAGGATGCGACGATTATTAGAAATAGAATATTATAAAATACGATATCACGGTGCTTCTTTACGACTTTTATTAAGTTATTACCTATTGATTCCAATGCTTATTTTACTTAGCAACATGGAGATAAGTTTTGGAGGAATTTCCAGTACGGTTGGAGGGCTAGGGATATTTGAGTTTCCCTTCATTTGGCATTTTGGGACGTATATTAGTTTGTACTTAAAATTTATCCTAGTCATTGTGGTTATCTCTTCGGTAACAGGGGAGTATAGCAACCTTACCTTAAAACAAAATTTGATAGATGGCTTAAGTAAAAAGGAATTTTTGCTCTCTAAAGTTTCTATGGCAATCGTTTTAGCATTAGTATCCGTAGTTGTGTCTTTTTTTACATTCTTCTATATAGGCTGGAAAAATAGTTCTGAACTGGATTGGGCTTTGGTATTTAGCGAGTTAGATTATTTTCTAGGATATTTTATACGGTTAGTGGGCTTTTTGATGTTTGGCATATTCACCGCTGTATTGTTACGTAGATCTGCACTAGCTTTGGGCTTTATAGCTATATGGTGGATTGTAGAAGGGATTATACGTGTAAGCTTAACAAAAGCTTTAGGTACGACGGGTAGTGCTATTGCAAGTTTATTGCCATTACAATCTATGGGAGGCATTGTAGAGCAGCCCTTTCAACGAATTCAACTGATTCAAAATGCATCGGAACAGTTAGGTCAGAAAATCGATTTCATTCATGGCGTGCATTATTTTCCTATGTTGCAGTCTGTTATTTGGATCGGAATCTTTATTTTCTTGTCCTACCAGATTTTACGTAGTAGAGATTTATAAGATGGGTTTAGTAATGGTTTTGTAATCAAAAGAAAATGCTTTTATTTGATTTTTATAATAAGTGTTTTCAAAGCTATATTTTAACTATTGCTCAAGTGTTAAAAAAAACCAAAAACTAGCCTTGAAATATATTTTAATTTTATTAATACTTACTTTAGAGCCTAAATAAAACACACTGTTAAATGGAGAAGAAAAAGACGTATGCAATTGATACACTGATGCAACCTTTCGTCAGGATTGTTCGGCAAGAAAAGTCAGCGGGAGTTATGCTTGGAATTGGGGTTGTATTAGCCTTGTTTTTAGCTAATAGTCCTTGGTCCGAATATTACTTTGGCATTCTTGAATACAAACTTGGAATTGGATTTAATGATGAATTGTATTTAAATTACAGCATTCATGATTGGATAAACAATGGGTTGATGTCTATCTTCTTTTTCATTGTTGGATTAGAGTTAAAACGTGAGATGATCGATGGGGAGCTATCAAAACCCAAAAAAGCAATCTTACCTATTTTTGCTGCTATTGGCGGAATGATCATACCATTAGCAATTTACTTATTATTCAACCAAAGTGGTCCCGAAAGACACGGTTGGGGTATTCCAATGGCTACGGATATTGCGTTTGCAATTGGGGTGCTATACTTTTTAGGAGATAGAGTTCCTGCATCCTTAAAGGTATTTTTAACAGCATTGGCGATTATAGATGATATTGGAGCGGTGCTTGTTATAGCCTTTTTCTACTCTTCTGACTTATCACTAACCTATTTAGGATTAGGGTTTGGTATTCTTGGAGTAATCTATTTACTGAATAAAATGGGCATGAGAAACATGCTAGTATATGCAGTTCTCGGAATTGGTGGCGTTTGGTTCGCCTTCTTAGAATCCGGTGTATCGCCTACAATAGCAGCCGTATTGGTTGCATTTACGATTCCTGCCGACATGCGTGTTAATAGAAAAGAATTTGTTTCTCTGTTGGGATCCACTATGGATAGCTTAATGAAATCTGAAGGGGATGATGTGGGAACGCTTTCTGAAGAAAAATTAGGACATATTAGAGAAATAAATCGTTATACTAATTTCCTTACACCACCATTACAAGCTTTAGAGCAAAAAATGGCGGTATTTGTAGCGTTTTTTGTTGTACCTGTTTTTGCACTAGCAAATGCTGGAGTGGACCTAAGAATGGACTTGAGTTTGCTATTTAGCACCAATATTGTAGAAGGGGTAGCCCTTGGACTATTGGTCGGTAAGGTTGTAGGTATTGTTGGATTTACTATGCTTTTAGTAAAATTCAATGTGGCCAGTTTTCCTGCTGGAATGAACATTAAGAACTTATTAGGATTATCCTTATTAGCAGCCATTGGGTTTACGATGTCGTTATTTATTGCCATGATGGCGTTCACCGAAGAGGAGCACATTATTCAAGCTAAAGTAGGTATTTTTGTTGCTTCTTTAGTAGCTGGAACTGCTGGGTATTTCTGGTTAAATTATTTAGGCAAGAAAGACGAAAGAAAGCGAGCTAAAGAAGGTAAATAGTAAGGCTTAAAATATTGTTTTATAAGAGGGTTTCTGTTTTTAAGGAACCCTTTTTTAGTAGTATAATCGAAAGCCCATTGCATGATATAATTTACCCTGAGTATCGTATAGTTCGTGTACCAACTCTACCACATCATCAAACTCTCTATATAAGGAAAAGTAGTGCAGGTCTAAAGCCGCACTGAATATAGGAGAACTATGCGCATAACCTGATACAGCTAATGCTCCTGTTACATCTAGAAAGTACTGAAAGGTTTCTTCCGATAAATCCAAGGACTTAGTATTGGCAAAGTGTATAACTCTATTCTTAAGTTTCCCTTCAAACATCTCCGCCAGTTCTTCCAATTGATATACAGCATCGTTCAAAATAATTTCGTTCCCTTCTCCTTCTAAGATAAAATAGAGAACGCGAAAGTCGGAGTCATCCATATCCTCATAGATGAGATGGCCTAAGCTCGCCTCTAAGCTTTCCATATCTTCGCAAGCTTTATAGATATTATGGATGTCATAGTGTGTAGCTAACTTCTCCAAAAATCTCCATACTTTACTGTGTGTATGCTGTTCCATATCTGGGACACTTTCTATACAGTATAATTTGAAATATGGTTCTACGTCTGGGTGATAGGTTTCTAGACTCATAAGTGTCTTTGTTTACGAATTTTAAAGGTAAAAGAAAAAGCTGTCTCTTTATTATTGGAGACAGCTTTTAGATTTAAGATTTCTATTTAGATTAGAGCATTAAGCGTAAATCGATTCTTTCTTAAAATGTTTGGTTAGTAGGTAATATACTACTGCACGATATTTGTTTGGATTGGAGCGTCCGTATTGCTCAACAACTTTATCTATTCCTTCGTCTAGTTTATCGTTGTCAGGAAGTCCTAATTTCTTTATTAGGAAATTGTTGCGAACCGTTGCTAACTCCTTTGGATCGGAAGAGGCAACAGTAGATGCGTCGGCATTGTATATCGATGGACCACATCCAATAGTTACTTTAGTTAGTAACTCCATGTTTGGTGTAACGTTGCATTTCTCTTTTAAGTCTGCAGCATACTTTTCAATTAATTCATCTCTTTTGCTCATAGATTAACTTGTATTTAATTAATAACTATCCAAATCTACTAAATTATTTAATATAGTAGGCTTAATATCAGAGGGAAACCGAATGCAGAGCAACCTGCAAAGTATCTGCTTAAATTTATTTCTATTTTATTTTATATTCTATTTTAACAGGAACAACCCCATCGTTGAGCATATCGATCTTACGAGCCGCTTTTCTAGACAAATCGATAATTCTGCCTTCTATAAACGATCCTCGATCATTTATAGTAACACGGACTTTTTTACCATTATCTAAGTTAGTCACTCTTACCTTGGTTCCTAAAGGAAGGGTTTTATGCGCTGCTGTGCGCTTATATTGCCTGAATTTCTCGCCGCTGGCTGTTTTCTTACCTCTATACTTATTGTGGTAGTAGGAAGCTTCTCCAAGTTCTATCTGCTTAGCAGGACCACAAGAACTAATGCCGATAAATAGGACAAGAAGTAAAGTGTAAGATGATGTATTTATATTTAAAAACAGTTTGCCTTTCATTTTTATAGTTCCTCTTTTAAATGAATTCCTGTATAGGAAGTTTTGTTTTTAGCAACATCTTCGGGGGTACCAGATGCAACAATGTTTCCTCCTTTATAGCCTCCTTCTAATCCCAAATCAATGATATGATCCGCACATTTTATCAGATCTAAATCGTGTTCTATAACCAGTAAGCTATGACCATTTTCCAATAATGCATTGAAGGAGTTAAGCAGCTTCTGAATATCATGAAAATGCAATCCGGTAGTCGGCTCATCAAAAATAAATAGAGTCGTTTTTGAACTCTTTCCTTTTAGCAAAAAAGAAGCGAGTTTAATTCGCTGTGCTTCTCCACCAGATAGGGTAGAGGAGCTTTGCCCTAACTGTACATAACCTAAGCCAACATCTTGAAGAGGCTGGAGCTTGTCTGCTATTTTATTTACTTCATGCAGATTAAAAAAGGAAACCGCATCGTCTACCGTCATTTGTAGTACATCGTGTATGTTTTTGTCTTGGAACTTAACTTCTAATAATTCTTTTTTATAGCGCATCCCATTACAATCCTCACATTTAAGCTGTACATCGGCCATAAATTGCATTTCTATAGTCACCTCTCCGTCTCCTTTACATGTCTCGCATCTGCCTCCATCCACATTAAACGAAAAATGCTTGGCTTTATACTGTCTAAGCGTCGAAAGTTTTTGATCGGCAAAAAGATGTCGAATATCATCAAATGCCTTGATATAGGTAATCGGGTTGGATCGACTAGATCGGCCAATTGGATTTTGATTGATGAATTCTACGCTTTCAATTTTATCGATTGCCCCGCGTAATTCGGTGAACTGCCCAGGCTTTTCACCACTACCACCTAAGCTTCGCTGCAAGGCTGGAAACAAGATATTTCGTACCAAAGTGCTTTTTCCACTCCCAGAAACTCCTGTTATTGCAACAAAACTATGGAGTGGAATTTTAACGTCTATATTTTTTAAGTTGTGTTCTCTAGCACCAACAATTTCAATATAGTCTTTGGATTTACGGCGTTCTTTTGGAACTGCTATCTCCATTTCTTTATTAAGATATTTTGCAGTAAGAGAATCTGCTTTTAAAATCTCGTCATAGTTACCTTCTGCAACTACTTCACCACCAAAAGAGCCTGCTTCTGGACCGATATCAATGATGTAATCCGAAGCTTTCATTATATCCTTATCGTGCTCTACTACAATAACGGTATTTCCAAGATCGCGCAGTGCTTTTAATACTTTAATCAGTCGTTGCGTGTCCTTAGGGTGCAGTCCAATACTCGGTTCGTCTAAAATATACATAGACCCAACCAGACTGCTGCCTAGAGAAGTAGCTAGATTAATACGCTGGGATTCTCCACCAGATAGGGTATTGGATTTACGATTCAGAGTTAAGTAAGATAATCCTACATTTAATAAAAAAGATATCCTACTTCTTATTTCAATCAATAATCTGCTTGCTACTGTTTCTTCGTATTCCGTTAAGCTTAAGTCGTTGAAAAATACGTCCAGCTCATTTAATGGTAGGACAACTAATTCCTGTACCGATTTTCCGTTGATTTTAACATAGGAAGCTTCCTTTCTAAGACGTTGTCCACCGCAAGTACTACATCTGGTTTTTCCTCTATAGCGAGACAACATTACTCGATTTTGAATCTTATAAGCTTTAGCCTCTAGGTTTTCAAAGAATTTATGTAATCCTTCAAAGTGTTCATTACCATCCCATACCAATTGTTTTTGTTTGTCGGTTAGCTCAAACCATGGTTTATGGATTGGAAAATCAAATTTATAAGCATTGTTTACCAATTGATCGCGAAACCAACTCATGGTTTCTCCACGCCATGGAAAAACGGCATTATCGTATACAGATAGTGCTGAGTTTGGTATTACTAGGTGTTCATCTATACCCATTGTATCGCCATATCCTTCACAAGTAGGGCAAGCTCCGTATGGATTATTGAAGTTAAACAGATGTACACTTGGTTCGATAAACTCCATCCCATCGGCCTCAAACCTATTGGAGAATTCATGATGAGTTGCATCTTCTACAGATTCGATGTAAATCGTTCCTTTTCCTTCGTAAAATGCAAGTTCTACGGAATCTCCTAAACGGTTATAGAAGTCTTCGTCCTCTTGTTTTACTATCCGATCTACAACTAGATTTATTGTTTTTCCATCCAGTTCTATGTCCTCCACCTGATGCATGCGATAGGCTTCGCCATCTACTTGTATTCTAGCATATCCTTGTTGGGTTAAGGCTTCTAGCTTTTCTTTCATGCTTCTACCGCTTTCTGGAATTACAGGAGCCAATAACAGCATACGTTCTCCGTCGGAAGTGGACTTTATGTAATCGATAACATCCGTAACCGTATCTTTCTTTACTGGATTTCCCGAAATAGGAGAGTAGGTGGTACCGATTCTACTAAATAGCAAACGCATATAATCATAGATCTCGGTAGAAGTACCAACTGTAGATCGTGGATTGGTAGAATTTACTTTTTGCTCGATTGCAATGGCTGGGGAAATACCTAAAATAGCATCAACCTCAGGCTTATTCAAACGCCCTAAAAACTGTCTAGCGTAGGAGGATAAACTCTCCACATACCTGCGTTGTCCTTCAGCATATAAAGTATCTATAGCCAAACTAGACTTCCCACTTCCCGATAAGCCTGTAATAACCACCAGCTTGTTTCGAGGAATACGTACGTCTATATTCTTCAAGTTATGGAGTCGTGCTCCTTGGATGTAGATATTATTTTTAGTGTCTATTTCTTGTTTTGTGCTCAAAGAAAAATATTTATGGAATACATTTAAAGTTGCAAATATACGACAATGCTAAGAGGATAGCACAGATGTAAAAACCTTTCTATTAATAAATACTTAATATTGTTTGGTGCTTTAATAACAAAGTTCTTATATTTACCTCAACACTAATGTAACATAAAGTCCAATTGCCTATAGAAAATCTTTACTCTTTACAATAATAAATGAAAATTACGCAGTAGGTCTGCGCTTTTAAAAGCAAAAATAGACCGTATTGTTTATAGCAAAATTATGAAGAGAATAGATCAAGGTAACCTATCGGATGCGGTGTTAGTAAGACTATACCTTAACGGAGAAGAGCAGGCGCTTAATGAACTGATCATTAGGCATAAGCAACGTATTTACAATTTTATATACTCAAAGGTTTACGATAGAGATATCACCGAAGATATCTTTCAAGATGCATTTATCCGAGTAATTCGCACTTTGAAAGGTGGTAAGTACAACGAGCAAGGGAAATTCTTACCTTGGGTTATGCGAATCACCCACAACCTAATTATAGACCATTTTCGAAAAACCAATCGTATGCCTAAATTCGAAAACAGAGAAGACTTTGATATATTTTCGGTTTTGACCGATGATAGCATGAATGCTGAAGGGAAAATGATTAAAGAGCAAATTGAAGGTGGTTTACAGTCGTTGGTAGATACGTTGCCAGAAGAACAGCAAATTGTTTTACACATGCGAATATATAGAGATATGAGCTTTAAAGAAATCAGTGAACAAACGGGTGTAAGTATTAATACAGCACTTGGAAGAATGCGTTATGCTTTAATAAATTTGCGAAGAACAATAGAAGAAAATAATATTATCCTGACCAAATAACAATATTTGACGAAGTCTTGCGTTTTATATTTAATATGCATTTAAAAACATATTTATATGAAACAAACTTACTACCGTTCGCCAACTGGTTCAGCGAAAAACAAAAATTTGGAGCCAAAACCAGAAACCATCCGCAGGATACTTGAATTCTCTAGGACACTAGAAGTTGTTCACACCAAGTCGGTGGATGTTGAGCTAATGCTTAACTAACCCTTAAAAATTTAACGTAGCTGTCTCTAAATCTAAACTAGAGACAGCTACTTTTTTATTTGCGGTTGTTGCGTTTTTCCTGCTGTTTATAATATTCATTGATTACCGATTTCCTTCCAATTGTTTTTGTAATTATATCCTTCTCTAAGTCCCAACCTCTAGCTGGAGAATACTCCCGACCGTATAGTATGATTTGGATATGTATTTTGTTCCACAAGTCCTTTGGAAACAAACGTTTAGCATCTTTTTCGGTTTGAACAACATTTCTTCCTGTAGTTAAATTCCAACGATACATAAGTCTATGTATATGCGTGTCTACCGGAAAGGCTGGAATATTAAATGCCTGTGCAACGACTACGCTAGCCGTTTTATGACCCACCGCTGGAAATTCTTTTAAAGCCTCGATATCGGCAGGTACAACGCCGTTGTATTTTTCCAAGAGAATATGTGATAATCCATGAATCCCTTTGGCTTTCATTGGTGATAAGCCTACTGGTCGGATTATTTCTCTAATTTCCTCCACCGATAACTTAATCATATCTTTAGGATTGTCGGCTACCTCAAATAATAGAGGAGTTATCTCGTTTACCTTTTTGTCTGTGCTTTGTGCAGATAGTAAAACAGCTATTAATAAAGTATAGGGATCTTTATGGTCTAATGGGATAGGTGTTTCCGGATAAATCTCATTTAAAGTATCTATAACAAACTTTACTTTCTCTTGCTTGGTCATTTTTTGTACATTTATACAAAAATAGCATAATGAAGACATTAAAAGAAGGAGATAAGGCACCGAATTTTTCCGTAGCCGATCAAGATGGAATTACGCACACCTTAGAAATGTATAAAGGAAAGAAACTAATCGTATTCTTTTATCCAAAAGCAAGCACACCTGGTTGTACCAATGAAGCGTGTAACCTACGAGATAACTACGAAGTACTGCAGGAGAAAGGATATGAAATTCTTGGAGTAAGTGCCGATTCACAAAAAAGACAGAAAAATTTTAGAGACAAACATAAATTTCCCTTTCCATTACTGGCAGATGAGGATAAAGAGATATTGGAAGGATTTGGTGTTTGGGGAGAGAAAAAGTTTATGGGTCGAACGTATGATGGAATACATAGAATGACTTTCCTTATCGATGAAAATGGGGTAGTGGAGCGTGTTATATCAAAGGTGAAAACCAAAGATCACGCCGCACAGATATTGGAAGAAGTATAATTTTCTACTTTACCTTTATATGAAAAAACCTCTTGCATAGTTATATGTAAGAGGTTTTTTATTTTTAATTACAGACTCTTGATTTTATCTCCCGCAGACTGGCGTAGATTTCATGAGAATTTAGATTCCTTGAACACAAATTTCTGAACTCTAAATCCTGTCTCTTTTATTTGTAAATTAGCAGAATCACCACCAATCTTAAATCCCCGACAACAGACCACCGATACTAATTCTCTTTTTCTACTTTTGACTCTCCTTCTGCTTCATTCGATATTTTTAAAGTAGCTTCAGATTTGTCTATTCGTTTTAGGCTGTCTTCGCTCAGACCTCGTAATAGTATCTTTTTATTGTAACGCTTATAATTTCCTTGCAGTTTATTTAAGGCTTCAATGGCCGACATATCGGCTACATCTGAATCCTTGAAGTTGATGATCACTAAATCCGGATCGTCTTTTGGATTGAATTTATCGGTAAACATTGTGGTGCTTCCAAAAAATAGGGGACCTGAAACTTCATATACTTTGTGACCGTTATTGTTGATAAACGATTGCACTCTAAATTCTTTTCCTTTTTTCCAAGCGAATACCAAGGCAGAGATTACTACTCCTATCAATACTGCTAAAGCCAAGTTATTCAAGGCTACGGTTATCGCGGCTACTAACATACCCACAAAGATATCGGTCTTGGGCATTTTGGTAATAATTCGGAACGAAGCCCATTGGAATGTGCTGATAGCCACCATCATCATAACTCCAACGAGAGCTGCCATAGGAATTTGCTCGATTACCGGACCACCTATTAAAATTACAGCTAAGATGGTAAGTGCACCGATGATTGCAGCAAGTTTGGTCTTTGCACCAGCTTCTAGATTTACAAGTGTTTGTGCTACCATTGCACAACCACCCATTCCTCCAAAAAATCCGTTAGTCATATTTGCTACTCCTTGTGCTATCACTTCTTGGTTAGGTTTCCCTTTGGTTTGCGTATGTTCGTCCACCATATTTAGGGTCAAAAGAGTTTCAATAAGTCCCACACTTGCCATAACTAAGGCGTAAGGAAATATAATTTTTAATGCTTCTAGGTCGAAGGGTACATTAGGTATGCTAAAACTTGGTAAGCTACCACTTACCGATGCTATGTCTACTACTTGCTTAGTGTCGATACCTAAAAGTAATACAAGGCCAAACACAACGGCTATAGCTACTAAAGAGGATGGAATGGACTTGGTTATTTTTGGAAAGAAAACTACAATAGCTATGGTAAGAGCCGTTAGGGCTATCATAATATAAAGACTAGGTCCTTGCATCCACGTTTCTATTCCGTCTTGTACCACTTTAAACTGTGCCACTTGTGACATGAAAATAATAATGGCTAATCCGTTAAGGAACCCGTACATTACTGGTTCAGATATTAGGGTAACAAATTTTCCAAGTTTAAATATTCCCACAAACAGCTGAATTAGCCCAGCCAAAACTACAGCTGCAAATAAATACTCTGGACCATGCGTAGCGGCAAGAGCCATAAGTACCACAACGGTAGCACCGGCACCACCAGAGACCATTCCCGGTCTTCCACCAAATATGGCAGTAACTATTCCCATTAAAAAGGCAGCATATAGCCCAGTAAGAGGTGATAGGCCTGCTAGTATAGCAAAAGACAAAGATTCGGGAATCATTGTCATAGCTACGGTTAAACCAGCTAGAACTTCATTCTTTATATCGGAAGCTCGAAAAGATCGGAAACGTGGTATTGTGGTGTTTTGCATGAAATTGTTTATATACTCTCCAACTTGGAGAATAAAAAGGTTCGTATAAAATTAAAGAACTATACTATTTTCTAATGGCTTAAAAAGCAAGTTAACTATTATTAAAAAGCCACAAATATACGATAATAATATCATTATAGATGCTATTTGGAAAGAGCTAGGCACTCCTATTCAAAATAAAGTAATTGTAGACAGGATTTGCTTCGTCTCTGTAAATTGTCTAATTGGTTTCATTGTTATTTATTTATGCTAGATAAAGTTTCGTTATTCCAAGTCGTAATGCTTTAATCAGATAGATGGAATAAAAAATAAAAACTGGGTTTATTAGACCAAGTGCCTAATAAACCCAGTTTCATAATGGGGACTATTGCTTTTATTTATCTAGTTGCATTTGCCGTCCATGTTTTTCCATCTTTTGAATATAGAATATTCAAACGCGACGCGGTAATTCGAACTACTTGTAAACCCTCTTCGAAGTCAATATTAATCATACCATTGTCTCCATCTTCTTCAAACTTTACTCCGGATAGAATAGGGATGCCACTTTCATTAAACTCGAAGTTGTAGTTGTTTCCAACTTTTACAACGGTTACAGAACTGTCGTCTGATGAGATATTGGAGTCATCTTCAGTAAAGCTAACACTTCCGTTGTACGTACCTACAAATAAATCGTTATCTGCAGGGTCGTCGTCTTTACTACACGACGTTGCTACAAAGACTAAACAAATGACAGCAAAAATTCTCAATACATTTTTCATAATAATTGGTTTTAGTTTAGAAAGCAATGTACGCTAGGAAGAATCATATTAAAGCCATAAGAATGTTGTTTATTTGTTAATTAATCTTGTTAACAGAAGATTATTAATAATTATTCAGCTTTTATTTCTTTTTATAGAATTTACTTTACTTTAAAGCGTTTCGAAATCTTACACCTTTCCTTGAAGGTCCTCTAAACCATCTTCAATAGCATCGTCTTTTATTTTTATGGCGGCCAAATATCTCTTTAGCTCTTTTCTAACTACAGGAGCTAGAATTACAAGACCAATAATATTTGGAACAGCCATTGCAAAGATCATAGCGTCGGAGAAATCGATAACAGAGCCTAAACTAATAACAGCACCTATAAAAGTGAATACACAGAAAATAAATTTATATACCATTTCGGTTCTTTTACTTCTACCAAATAAGAATGCCCAACCTTGCATACCGTAGTACGACCAAGAGATCATAGTGGAAAATGCAAAGAGAATAACGGCAACTGTAAGAATGATAGAGAAGTGCGGAATAGCACTATCAAAAGCATTTGCAGTAAGTACTACGCCTTCGGTCACTTCATTTCCGTAGACAAGAATATTGTTATCAAAATTGGTAATTATAATAACCAATGCAGTCATGGTACAAATTACTACCGTATCTATAAATGGTTCTAAGAGCGCCACTATCCCTTCTGAAGCAGGATATTTTGTCTTTACCGCAGAGTGTGCGATAGCAGAAGAACCAATTCCTGCTTCGTTGGAGAATGCTCCTCTTCGGATTCCTTGAATTAGAACGCCTACAAGTCCACCAGCAATACCCAATCCGCTAAATGCACCTTTAAAAATCAATCCAAATGCAGCTCCTATATGTTGGTAATTCATAGCTAGGATAACCAAGGCAGCTAAAACATAGATTCCTGCCATAAACGGAACTACCTTTTCGGTTACTTTCGCAATGCGTTTAATTCCACCAATAATTACTACACCTACCATTATGGCCATTACAATTCCAAACCACATCGCAGCACTTGTACCCTCTAAGTTGAATAATTGGGTGAATTGGGCAGCGGCCTGATTGGATTGGAACATATTTCCACCACCTACAGAACCACCAACAACAAAAATGGCAAATAGGATAGCTAAGATTTTTCCGAATCCTGCCATATTTTTTTCGCCAAGTCCTTTTTTTAAGTAATACATAGGGCCTCCATATACAGTGCCATCTGGATCAATATCCCTATAAGACACACCAAGAGTACACTCTGTAAACTTAGAAGCCATTCCTATAATTCCCGCTACAATCATCCAAAAAGTAGCACCTGGACCTCCAATAGAAAGTGCTACGGCAACACCAGCTATATTTCCTAGTCCTACAGTAGCAGAAAGTGCGGCGGTGAGTGCTTGAAAATGGGAGACTTCCCCTTCCGATTCATCCTCTTCTAATAGATCTTCTATTTGTTCTTGTTGCTCTTCTTCATCTTCTACATCATAAAGTTCTCGCGCACCGTGTTTTTCAATATCCTCATACTTTCCACTTACTACTTTAACCGCAGTACCAAAATGACGGATGTTGATTAACCTAAAGTAAATAGTAAAGTAAATAGCACCACCTACCAAAACAATTAAAACCCAAGGAATTTGGAAAGTGTCACTAAAGGGAATTTCAAGAAATATAAAATCTACAAACCATCCAGTATATTTTTTAAATAGCGAATCTATACTATCACCGCCACCTGAAACGTCTTGTGCAAAAGTTAGAAAAGGAGTGAGAAGGGAAATAAGACCGAGAAGATATTTCTTCATAATTATAGCAGTATGTTTATATAAATAGAATTTGATTAAAGATGTAGAAATATCTCTAAAATATCTTGATTCTTCAAGGAAAAGGAGATGAATTTGTTAACAATATTACAAAAAGATAGGCTTCCCGTATTTAACTAAAATGGAAAAGCCCTATGTTCTATATTACATAGGGCTTTTGAAAGGTTTCTAAAAAACAGTCCAAAACGTTAAGACACTTTTTGAAATCAGCTCTCTTAGCATATTAAGTTTGCGTATTTAGCTAAATAGAAGCTTAAACTCCGGAAAGATTTCTCCCTTTGGGATAGCTGATAGTGTAGCTTACCAATAATTTATTTGTTTCGTTAGGCTTCAGATGTAATTTCCAAGTAAGTTCTCCTTTCTGAGCGTCTACTTTTGCGCCGGATACCTGTTCTAATTTTACTACGATATCCTTTTCGGTGGAAACTGGAAATAATTCTTTGACTTCTATAGTAGTGGCTCCTTTTCTTGTGTTTCTAAGCTCTATCTCATAGGTATAGCTTCGTTTTTGTGTATTGCCTAAGAAAGAAGGTTTACTGCCTTTTTCGTCAATACGCTTTCGTTTTGTGTGGATTCGCTCATCTTTCCCTAAGCTTATTTGTAGGGTATCGGAAGTGGCATTTGGATTTATATAAGATTTCCCTGCATACAGCTGATCTACGATTAGCTGTGCTTGACCAGGTAGTAAGTTATACTGTTCCCAATCGGATACTTTAGC
>DATGMW010000011.1:0-2008 GCA_035307105.1 Flavobacteriaceae bacterium | reverse complement strand
ACCCTTTTGATTTCCTTTGGGTTTGGATTTTCTTCGTAAATTCTAATTAATTCTGCCATAAACTATAGGTTATAAAAGTTCCCTTAAATATAGTCTTTTTTACCACGCACTGCCATATACAAAAACTGTATTTCTCCACTTTTAACATTTAAATTATAAGCTTCATCATCTATTAAGATCTAATTCCTTTATAAACAAGACTTAAGAGAGAATTTCCAATTTAGCAAATCGCAGTATCAAGCGTTTTAATCCGCCATTATCAAATTGGATTTCAGCTTTAGCATCGCCCCCTACTCCTTCAACATGTAGTACGCGTCCTTTTCCAAATCGGTCATGCTCTACTATCTGGCCTTTCTCTAATTTAACGCCTGCTTTTGCTTTATCCAAACTACTCACTGGTTTAAGCTTCCGGAGTTTTCTGCTTTCTGCGGCACTTGGTCCTTTTGGTGGTGTCCCTGCTACTGGTTTTACTTGTCGGTAACGATTTTTATCTACTTCGTCGAACTTATCGAAATTGGTAAGAGATCTAAATCTTCGAGAACCTTGTGGACTAAGATATTGTAAGAATTTATCATCAATTTCATCAATAAACCTACTCGGCTCAGCATCGGTGAGTTTTCCCCATTGGTATCTAGATTGTGCGTAGGTGAGGTACGCTTGTTTCTCTGCGCGGGTTAAGGCCACATAAAACAATCTTCGCTCCTCTTCCAGCTCGGTTCTTGAATTTAGGTTCATGCCACTTGGAAATAAATTCTCCTCTAGTCCAACTATGTATACATAAGGAAACTCCAATCCTTTAGCCAAGTGCACCGTCATTAACGCCACTCGATTGTTGTCGGCCACATCTTTATCCAAATCGGTAGCCAATGCTACATCCTCCAAAAACTCGGTAATATCGCCTGTTGCTCCGTCGATTTCTTTCTGCTGTTCCACAAAGTCTTTAATACCGTTTAATAATTCTTCGAGGTTTTCCACACGAAGCATTCCCTCTGGAGAACTATCTTTCTTGAACTCGGTAACCAATCCAGTTTTTCTACTCACTAAGTCTGTCAGCTCGAATGCATCCATGGTTTGTGCAGATACAGTTAAACTCTGGATAAGAATTAGGAAGTTTTTAAGTCGCGTTCGAATTCCAGCATTGATTTTTAAGTCAATCCTATCTATATTTTCTATCACCTCATATATAGACCGCTCGTAGTGGTTGGCAGCAATAGTCAATCTATCTATTGTAGTCTGCCCTATCCCCCTAGTAGGATAGTTGATCACTCTTTTTAAGGCTTCTTCGTCCTTGGGATTTACAAGCAAGCGTAGGTAGGAAAGTACATCTTTTATCTCCTTTCGTTGATAAAAGCTCAAGCCACCATATATTCTATAAGGAACATTGCGTCTGCGAAGTGCGTCCTCCAATGCTCTAGACTGTGCGTTGGTACGATATAGAATGGCATAGTCCGCATAGTCGTTTTCATTCTGTTCTATATTCTCAACAATAGAAGCAGCTACAAACCTACCCTCATCTGCGTCGGTAGGGCTCAAATGTACTTTTATAGGAGCACCAGGTTCATTGTCTGTCCAAACTTCTTTCTCCAAACGCTGCTCGTTGTTTTCTATAACACTATTCGCAGCCTCTACAATTACACTGGTGGAACGATAGTTTTGCTCTAAACGATATACTTGTACATTATCGTAGTCTTTTTGAAAGTTGAAGATGTTATTAATATTTGCCCCTCTAAATGCATAAATACTTTGTGCATCGTCCCCCACCACACAAATATTCTGGAACTTATCGCTCAATGCACGTATAATCAAGTACTGGCTATGGTTTGTATCTTGGTACTCATCTACCAAGATATAGCGAAATCGATCTTGGTATTTGGCCAAGACTTCTGGGAATTTGGTTAACAATTCATTGGTTTTCAACAAAAGATCGTCAAAATCCATTGCTCCAGCTTTAAAGCAACGCGCTACATATTCCTTGTAAATATCTCCCATTCTAGGACGTTTTGCCATA
>DATGMW010000010.1:0-40560 GCA_035307105.1 Flavobacteriaceae bacterium | reverse complement strand
TATGGAATTGTTCGTGAGTTAGTAGGTCATGGCTTAGGACGTGAAATGCACGAAGAACCAGAGATTCCAAACTACGGAAGACGTGGGAGAGGAAAAAAGTTTAAAGAAGGAATGGTAATCGCTATTGAACCAATGGTTAATATGGGAACACGCCGTATTTTACAATTACCAGATGGTTGGACCATACTTACTGCAGATAGAAAACCTAGCGCACATTTTGAACATAATGTTGCATTAGTAGACGGAAAACCAGAACTACTATCCACTTTCCAATACATTTACGAAGCTCTAGGTATAAAGAGCGATGAGGAGGATGCTTTTAGAGCCACACCTCTCGTATTATAATCTAGGCAAGATGTCGCTATCCAAATTTGTATTAAACACTATCCCTAGGCCACTTTTGATTCGAATAAGTTATATTATTCGGCCTTTTGTAGCCTTGGGATTACGTGGTAAAAAACATACCGATCCTATCGATGGAAAAACCTATAGGAAGTTTCTTTCGTATGGCTATGGTACCACACGCCCAAATGTATTAGCACCAGGCACTTTATCCTTAGAGCGACATCGATTGTTATGGTTGTATTTGCAGAGAGAAACAGACTTCTTTGAAAAGCCTCGTAAAGTATTGCATGTAGCTCCAGAACAAGCTTTTTTAAAGCGTTTCCGTGCACTCAAACACCTAGACTATACCACTACAGACTTAGAATCGCCATTGGCAGATATAAAAGCAGATTTAACCAATTTGCCTTTTGCTGAAAACATTTATGATATGGTGATTTGCAATCATGTATTGGAGCATATTCAAGAGGATAAAAAAGCTATGTCAGAAATATTTAGAGTGCTGAAACCAGGAGGCATAGCGATTCTTCAAGTGCCGTATGAAGCTAAAAGAGAAAAGACCTTTAGCGATAATAGCATAACCGATCGGAATGAACGCGCTCGCATATTTGGCCAATACGACCACGTAAGAATCTACGGAATGGATTATTTTGACACCTTGGCCAGCATTGGTTTTCAAGTGAAAAAAGAAGATTATACCAGCAAACTCACTAAAGAGGAAATTGAGAAATACCGATTACCCGATGGAGAAATCATCCCAATTGCAATAAAACCAAAAGCTTAATTCGCTAACAACAACTTCATTCCTGCGGTCGCATAGCTGGCTTCTTCTTCCGAATTCTCTTCTATGTAAGTTAAGTATGCTTGCACGCCATCTAATTTATCCAACACCAACTTAGACTTTTCTAGTCCCATTGCCATAAATGCAGTTGCGTAGGCATCGGCTAAGGCACAGGATTCGGCAATAACGGTAGCACTGGTTACATTTGTTTGCTCGGCCGAGCCTGTAAGAGGATTGATGGTGTGTACGTACTTCTTACCCGTTTCTGGATCCACCTTAAACTTCCTATAGTTTCCAGAAGCTGCCATTCCTGCATTTTGCAAAGGGACGGTATGAGTATAAGAGCGATCTCCTAATTCGGACTCTATGCCCTCTATGCCAACAGACCAAGGCTTATTCCGTTCAGGATTGATTCCTGAGCCATAAAGCTCTCCTCCAATCTCTACCAAATAATCGGACACTCCTTTAGACTCAAGAAAAACCGCTATTCTGTCTACCCCATATCCTTTAGCAATAGCATTGAAATCTAAATAAATCATTGGATGCTCCTTTCCTATGGTGTTATTTTCTTTAAAATGGAGTTTGTGAAAACCCACCATAGTCATGATAGAGTCTAGGGTTTGCTGATTCAGCTCGGCATCGCTCTCTTTTTCACCAAAACCATAAGCATTTCTAAGCACACCAACCGTAGGATCAAAAAAACCATTCGTATTTTCGTAAACGGTTTTGGACATAAAGAAAACCTCCTTAAAGATATCATCTACCACCACCGTAGTATCGCCAGCATTAAATTTTGAAATCAGGCTTTCTGGATCGTAAGTGCTCACAGATTTATTAAAGACCTGAATAACAGAATCCACTCCTATTCTAATCACTTCCTCCTTTACTGGAGCGTTATAAAGTATGGAAAAGCTTGTTCCAAAAGCACCGCCTTGAAGAAATTTATTTTTTTTAGTTTGGGTTTGGCAGGATATAAAAAGTATCCCCATAGCGATACTAAGCAGTATTCTCATTTTATTTCAATTAGGCCGTTATAGATCATTCCGTAAGGCTCATCCTTAATTACTGGTTTTCCGTAATCCGAGCCATGCCCTAGACCAACGCCAGCGTAGTAGGTTTTTGCCTCGAATTTTTCAGCATGTACTTTTATCTCGTGCATCAGCATAGCATCATATTCATCTGGCTCATCAGGATAGCTAACGGCTCGTACTACCACAAAATGTTTTACTTTATTTTTCACTACAACAAATTGTGGATTCTTTTTAAGTTCGGAATTAACACCTAAAAACTCAAAACCATCCTCCTCCAATTCTTTTCCAACAATATTCATTGCTAAGTTATGTAGTTCTTGTTCTGTAAGTTTTTCCATAGTTAGGTAAAGATATAGCGATTAATTTAAAAAGCAAACCGCTCATCTGTTAAACAGATAAGCGGTTTGAATATTATTTTATATGGATGATTAAATTCCGAAATCGTCGAATCGAATATTCTCTTCTGGTATTCCAAAGTCTAATCCCATTTCCTCTACTGCTGCGTTCATCATTGGAGGACCACAGAAGTATAGTTCAATATCTTCTGGAGTTTCATGATGGTTCAAGTAATTGTCGATTACCACTTGGTGAATGAATCCTATGAATCCATCTCCTTCTCCATCAATTCCATCTTTCACTTTCCAGTTATCTGTTTCCAATGGCTCAGAAAGTGCCATAAAGAAACGGAAGTTAGGGAATTCACGCTCTAACTCTCTAAAGTGTTCTATGTAGAATAACTCTTGACGAGATCTACCTCCGTACCAATACGTAACTTTTCGATCGGTTTTTAAGGTTTTGAATAAGTGATACAAATGCGAGCGCATTGGTGCCATTCCAGCGCCACCACCTACGTAAAGCATTTCGGCATTGGATTCGTTGATAAAGAAATCACCGAACGGTCCAGAGATAGTTACCTTCTCCCCTACCTTACAGTTAAAAATGAAGGAAGATGCAATACCTGGATTCACATCCATCCAATCGTTCTTCGCTCTATCCCATGGTGGTGTAGCTACACGAACGGTTAGCATAATTCTTCGACCTTCGGCAGGGTAAGATGCCATAGAATAGGCACGTTCTACCAATTCGTCGTTTTTCATTACCAAATCCCACATTTTGAACTTATCCCACTCGGATTGGAACTTATCTGGCACATCATGTTCTTCTGGATGTGCTGTAATATCCATATCGGAATATTTCACTTCCCCTTCTGGAATTTCAATCTGAACGTAGCCTCCAGCTATATAGTCCATGTCCTCTGGAACTTCTACGATAAACTCTTTAATAAACGTAGCAACGTTGTAATTTTGAACTACGGTTGCTTCCCATTTCTTAATACCAAAAATCTCTTCTGGTATTTCTATTTTCATATCTTGTTTTACACGTACCTGGCAAGACATTCGGTATCCTTGCTGTAATTCTTTACGAGTAAAATGTGGAATTTCAGTAGCAATTGCTTCGCCACCCCCTTCTAATACGATACAGTCACATTCTACACATGTACCTCCTCCACCACAAGCAGATGGCAGGAATATCTTCTCATTACTTAAAGTAGTAAGCAAGGTTCCCCCAGAGCTTACTTCTAATTCACGTTCTCCGTTTATTAAAATCTTTACGGGTCCTGATGGAGATAGCTTTTCTTTTGTAATCAGCAACACGGTAATTAGTAGCAACATCAAAACTAATGTAGCCACTACGGTTACTGCAATTACACCTAGAGTACTAACGGCTAATATCATATTATTCTAGTGTTATTGAAGAAACTGTAATTGTTTCGTTATTGATTGCATTTTTCTCTTCCTGTAATTTACCATCTACAGACAGTTCTGTTGCTTCTGCATCGTCTTCTCCTTCATCTCCCCCAGTAAGCATTCCACCAAAACTCATAAAGCCAATAGCCATAAGTCCTGTTATGATAAAAGTAATTCCCAAGCCACGTAATGGCGCTGGAACGTTTGAATAACGTATTTTCTCACGTATAGCTGCAATAGAAACAATAGCTAAAAAGAACCCTATTCCTGCTCCTACTCCATACGTAGTTGCTAGTCCTAATGTAGCGATGTCTCTTGCTTGCATAAATAAAGATCCTCCAAGTATAGCACAGTTTACTGCGATAAGTGGCAAGAAAATTCCTAATGAGTTATACAAAGCCGGTGCAAATTTCTCTACCACTATCTCTACTAATTGTACCATGGTTGCAATAGTAGCGATAAATAAAATATAGGTTAAGAAACTTAGGTCGTAGGATGCATACTCCTCACCCAACCACGAAAGCGCTCCTTCTTGTAGTATATATTGATCTAGTAACCAGTTAAGCGGCACGGTAACCATTAGTACAAAAACTACGGCTAGTCCTAATCCGAAAGCGGTACTAACTTTCTTAGAAACGGCAAGGTAAGAACACATTCCTAAGAAATATGCAAACACCATGTTTTCTACGAAAATCGATTTAAAAAGTAATTCTAAATACTCCATTATATCTTGTTTTATTTTCCAAGTGTAGGTTTTTCACCCATTTTGGATTTAATTATCCTCGTGTAATTCTTTATTGTAATGACGCTGTACCCAAATGATGAGTCCTACAACGATAAGTGCCATTGGAGGTAGAACCATAAAACCATTGTTCTCGTATCCCAAAGCATATAGTCCAGTACCTTCTACTGAGCTTCCAAAAATTTCGAAGCCTAATAATGTTCCAGAACCAAACAGTTCTCTTAATGCTCCAACTATTACAAGGATTAATCCATATCCAGCCGCGTTTCCTATCCCATCTAGGAAAGACTCTCTAGGACCATTTCCTAAAGCAAAAGCTTCAAAACGACCCATGATAATACAGTTGGTAATAATCAATCCAATAAAAACGGATAGCTGATTGCTCAGTTCGTAGGCATAAGCTTTAAGCACTTGGTCTACCACAATAACTAAGGTAGCTACTACAATAAGCTGAGCTATAATTCGAATTTTTGGTGGAATAAGGTTTCGTAATAAAGAAATTACTACGTTCCCCATTCCCATTACAAACATTACGGCCATTGCCATTACTATGGATGGTTTAAGCTGTGCTGTAACTGCCAATGCCGAACAAATACCAAGCACCTGTACCGTAATTGGGTTATTATCCGAGAGCGGATCTAAGATAAGCTTTGCATCTTTTTTTGATAATAATCGCATAGTTTATTCTTTTAATGATTTAAAATATGGAAGGTACATGCGCAATGTATTTTTGATCATTGCAGATACTCCATCGCCAGTAATGGTAGAGCCAGCAATAGCATCTACTTTATGGTCTTGTTTACGATTGTTTAATGGGTCTTGGTTTCCTTTGGCTACTTCCACTCCAATAAATCTACCATTCTCGTCCAACATGTGTTCCCCTTCAAACGGATCCATAAAGTAACGTTGGCTGATTTCTCCACCAAGTCCTGGAGTTTCTCCATCGTGTCCAAAGTATACTCCTTGCACCACCATGTCTCTATCCAAAGCGATAAAACCCCAAATAGCATCCCAAAGGCCGCTACCTAGCAATGGTATTACATACACATCTTGGCCATCCTTCTCTGCAACAACCAAAGGCAATCTGCGTTTATACTCGCTATCTCTTCTTAGTTTATTCTCTTCCTTAGGAAGGGAAATAAGATATGCCTCATCGTCTTCGATAAGCTCTCCATCTTGGAGATAGTACTGTCCTTTGATATACTTTGCAAATTGTTCCTCAACTACATCGGTAGAGATTTTTCGAACATCGCTTTGTCCTTGATTCTCATTGAGTCCTATGGTATAAAGAATATTCTGCATCTTCTCTGCTCGTTGGTTTGCTTCCACTAGAGGCTTAAGCCCATTGGAAAGTCCTGCTAGAGCAGTCCCCACAACCACCACCATGATAATGGCGAAAATTATGGTGTAACTATTTTTACTGGTATCTAATGCCATAATTAAGCTGTTTTAACTTTTAAACGTGCATTTCTCTTGTTTACGTTTGCTTTAATCACATAATGATCGATAGTAGGTGCAAATACGTTCATCAGAAGGATTGCAAGCATTACTCCTTCTGGATATGCTGGGTTAAACACACGAATCATTATAGAAAGGAATCCTATAAAGAATCCGTAAATCCATTTTCCTTTGTTGGTCTGTGAACCTGTTACTGGATCGGTAGCCATATATACGGTACCAAAGGCAAATCCACCAAGTAATAAGTGATGCCAGAAAGTAGTATTCATCAGATCGTAGAACGGACTATTACTTTCTATCCATCCTGCCGAAACAACTCCGTTAAAGATTAGTCCCATAACTAGACCTCCCAGAACAGTAGAAACTATAATTCTCCAACTTGCAATCTTGGTAAACATTAAAAACAATGCTCCTAGTAATATTAAGAAAGTCGATGTTTCACCAATAGATCCTGGCATAAACCCAAAGAACATGTCCCACAAACTAGTGGTTACTTCGTGCCCTTGAGCCAACATTCCTAGGACGGTTTCACCGGATATAGCATCTGGTGTTCCAGCCAATTTCTCTGCGCCATGTACCCACACTTTATCTCCACTCATCCATGTCGGATAGGCAAAGAATAAAAAGGCACGTATGGTTAATGCAGGGTTTAGGATATTCATTCCCGTTCCTCCAAACACCTCTTTTCCAATAACTACTCCAAAGATGATTGCTATAATCAGCATCCAAATTGGAATATCTACTGGTAAAATTAATGGCACTAGCATTCCGGTAACCAAGTACCCTTCCTCTACCTCATGACCATAGATAATAGCGAATATAAACTCTATTCCTAAACCTACTCCATAGGAGATTAAGACTAAGGGTAAAACTTTTATTGCTCCTACAGAGAAGTTCTCCCAAGTAAGGAAGTTCCCTAAAAAGGAAAGCTCTCGCGCTACTCCATTTGCTGCGTCGATAGCAGCGTAATGCTGATATCCTGTATTAAATATTCCAAATAGCAAAACCGGAACAAGCGCCATAATTACGGTATTCATCGTACGCTTTAGGTCATCCGCTGCACGGATATGCGACCCGCTCTCGGTAGTCATGTTTGGCATATACAAGAAGGTATGAAGGGCGTTAAATGCAGGCGCCATCTTCGTTCCTCTATATTTCTCTTTAAGCGTATGTAATTTATTCTTCAATCCCATAGCGTTATCCTATTTCTTTATACATTAAATCCAGACCCTTTCGGATTATCTCTTGATGCGGCTGTTTAGATACACAAACAAACTCTGTCAATGCGAAATCTTCTGGTGCTACTTCATACATTCCTAAATTCTCCATATCATCTAAATCCTGTACCATACATGCTTTTAGCATCTGCAACGGATACATATCTAATGGGAATACTTTTTCATAACCTCCTGTCATTACAAATGCACGGTGTTCTCCGTTGGTATTTGCTGTAAGATCATATTTTTTCTTTGGAAATAACCAAGAGAAAGTCAATGCCCTAGAGGTAGAAATTTTATCGAACACTGGTTTATTCCAACCAAACAACTCGTAATCATCTCCTTCAGGGATAACGGTAACGGTTGTAGCATAGGCTCCTAAATGTTGGTCCAAGGCAATTTTGGTCCCTGTTAAAACATCGCCGCTTACCACTCGTACATTCTCCTCTTCTAATCCCGCATCGTAAATAATGGTTGCTACTTCTGCACCTATTCGAGTTCTATAGTATTGTGGTTTCTTTACCGCAGACCCTGACAACGCAACAATACGCTCGGCATTATACTTTCCTGTAAGCAATAACTCACCGATTATCACAAGGTCTTGCGCATCAATCGTCCATACCACTTCTCCTTTATTCACCGGCGCTATCGCATTCATTTGCGTGCCAACATTCCCTGCAGGATGCGGTCCAGAAATAGTATATTTCTTTACCCCTTCTATGGAATCGAAAGGAGAATTACTTCCCTTTTCCACTCCTAAATGGATAGATCCTGTAGTTAGTTTAGAAAGAG
Source organism: Flavobacteriaceae bacterium (assembly GCA_035307105.1). GTDB lineage: Bacteria > Bacteroidota > Bacteroidia > Flavobacteriales > Flavobacteriaceae > JAJYTI01. Next base: position 32,449 of record DATGMW010000010.1, on the reverse strand, counting down.
CCGTTATTGCTGCCTGCAATTCTTTCTCTTTCCCCTTTAATGAGAAATTATAATTATTGGCAATCGGTACGGAAGTAAAGGCGGAGATAAAAATATCTCGTGGCGTAGCTTCAGGGTTCGCTATTACATGATAAGGGCGTTGCATTATAAATGGCCAGCATCCAGACGCAAGCAACTTTGCTTTAATGTCTTCTGCGCTGGCTGTTTTGGCATCGAGAGAGCCAAAATCAACGTACTCATCCACTGTATCAGCATCAAAAAGCAATCCGGTGATAACACGTCTTGCTCCTCTCTCAATCTTCGTTAGTGTGCCGCTAAAAGGAGCAACAAACTTCATCTCTTCATTGTCTTTGGAATGAAAAATAGTATCACCTACTTTCACCTTTGCACCTTCTTTAATCACCATTCTTGGAGTGATTAAATGAAAGTTAGCAGGTCTTATAACAAAAGTCCTACTTCTAGGTGCATCCGAAATAACTTCTTCTGCTCCTCCTTTAAGACGAATGGAAAGACCTCTCTTAATCGTGATGTCTTTTGACATAAGGATATGGTTGTTAAATTTTTAATCTCTGGTCATTTCGTTTGAATTCTGAAATGGAGCACAAACTTATAAATTTTTATCAGCAACTCATAACAAATACTTATAATTTTAGTCAACTGCCATTACAAAAGGAGTCTCTGGAGAATCCTAACAAATTTATGTATATTTAAACCCTGATAAAACACCAAGCATGTTAAGATTCACCCTGATATTACTCCTATCCTCTATCGCATTCTTTGCTGGCGACCTATACTCGCAGGTATACGAGGTTCATCCACCGAACTATATTCAAACCATACAGTTTAAAGGCAGCACGGAATTAAGCCAATTACCTATAATAAGTTTAGGAAGCGGGTTGCTTTTAAGCTTCGACGATTTGCAGGCCGATGAAAAGAATTATTACTATCGGATAACACACTACAACTTTGATTGGACTCCTAGCAATATCTCCAAAAACGATTACTTAGATGGTTTCGACGAAGCTAGAATAAAAAGCTATGCGAATTCAAAAAATACCCTACAATCCTATTCGCATTTTCAATTGCAAATACCAAACAGCGATATAAAAAGGATTAAACTAAGTGGAAATTATATTTTGGAAATCTTGAATAGCGACTACAAGGTGGTCTTTTCCAGAAAATTTATGGTAGCTGAAAGATTAGTCGGTGTAGACGTAAACATTAAACGAAGTAGAGATTTAGCGACAATTGACGAGCTGCAATCCGTTCAGTTTACCGTATCTTCTCCAAACATGATCTTAACCAATCCAAAAGAAACGGTTAAAGCTTCCATTTTACAAAACAGCAATATCCACACTGCCATCAACGACCTAAAGCCTCAACATACTATTGGCAATGACCTTATATATAGATACGACAAAGAAGCGAGTTTTCCTGGAGGAAATGAATACCTTTATTTTGACAGTAAGGACATAAGAGCTACTGGGAATGGTATCCAGCGTGTGGAGATGTCCGATTTATATGAACACTTTCTATATATTGACCGAACTCGGAAAAACAGACCGTACACACATAATCCTGATATTAATGGTAATTTCCTAATACGCAGTTTAGACGCTAACGATCCCGATACAGAAACGGAATATGTACGTACTCATTTCGCTCTAGAATTTAGAGAGAACTTAGGAAATAAAGAAATTCACTTGTATGGAAATTTCAATAACTACACGATAGATGACTCCACCTATATGGTTAAAAACCCTAAAACAGGATTATATGAAAACAGTCGATTATTTAAGCAAGGATTCTACAATTATAAATATGTAACCATAGACGATTACGGATATATAGATGAGAGTGCGATAGACGGAGACTTTTGGCAAACAGAAAACGAATATACTGTTTTGATATACTACAGAGAGGTTGGAGAACGCTATGATCGGATCATTGGTGTTGGCCAAGGCAACTCAACAACCATAACCAATTAAATTAAGTACAGGAATGGTCGAAATGATTTCACATGGAATACGCGTGGCAGTTAGCCCTAGCTATAGGGGCAACTACATAGACGATTCTTTTGCCCTATCTGCCTTTAGTTACGTGGTTACCATAGAGAACAACAGCAAAAACAGCGTACAATTGCTCTCTCGATTTTGGTTGATAAAAGACTCCCTGTACCCCATAGAGATAGTAGAGGGAAAAGGCGTAGTAGGAGAAACTCCTGTTTTGCATCCTGGAACTAAATTCAAATATCGCAGCAACACTGGGTTAAGGTCGGGAATTGGCGCTATGAAAGGGCACTATACTTTACGCAACTTAGACTCCAATAATCTGATTAAAGTTGGTATTCCCTGCTTTCAACTGATGGCCACACCTAATAGAAATTAAACCATCAAAATATTCGCTTGCGTTTCCCCCGACTCCAAATCATGGTAAATACTCTCTACCACTTGTGGCGCAAGAACTAACTGCGTAATACTTTTAGTGCGAACCACCCCTCTATCTATTTGCAAACCAATTTCTTTATCTCCTTTTCCTGCTTCGTGATGAAACTTCCAAAGCTCGCTTGCTCGAGGTAACTTATTCTTCGTTTTAAAAATCTCAAACCACTCTTTGCGCTTAGCATGCATTTCTGAAGTATACAATGGAGAAGAAGACCATATATGTGGCTCCAAAGGCAAGGATTCCAGATGCAACTCCCGTTCATCCCATACCAACTGTAAAAGCTTGGGCTTCTCTGCCCAATCCAATAACACCACAGTAAAAGGTTCGATCCCTTGGAAATCGAATTTCTCTACAAAGTCTATAACCGAATCCGTTTCTAGCAGTTCTAGCACCACCACCCCACGACTCAATCTGTACATATCTTTTCTCTTATGCGCCACAAAACCTCCATTCATAAGAGTAAGCGCACGTTTTTGCGAGCTTGCTCCCACCCATGTTCCTCCAGCAACAGCATCTTTTGGATACAACAACTCCAACTGCCCATGCGAATATATCTTTGGAGGTAGGGTAGCTCTATTTGGTGATTCATCGCGACTAGAGGTCAATACAAACTCTGTACTAGATAATGGAAAAAAAGTTACGGTACACATGTTTTATTTAATTAAATATTTTCATTCTTAACCACAAAGATACGCACTAAAGTAAGAGCAAGGCAATCCTAATATTTCTCTATTTAAATCTCCTATAAAAGCTAAATTTTTTGTACCTTTGCACCAATATCAACACAACGATTTTTAAATTAAAATATGTTATGGGAAAAGGTTTTTTTAAAGTACCGGTAGCCAAAAATGAACCGGTAAAAAGTTATGCCAAAGGTAGCAAGGAACGCGAAGAAGTTCTTGCAAAATATAAGGAAATGTACGACTCCCAAGTAGAAGTCCCTCTTTATATTGGATCAGAGGAAATAAAAACCGGCGACACCGGCACCATGCATCCACCACATGAGCACAAACACACCTTAGGTGTTTATCATAAAGCAACCAAGGAACACATACAAAAAGCGATTGACAGCGCCATAGAGGCAAGAGTAGAATGGTCCCAAATGCCATGGGAACAACGCGCTGGAATTTTCTTGCGTGCTGCTGAGTTAATTGCGGGACCATATAGAGCAAAAATAAATGCTGCTACCATGCTTGGGCAGTCTAAGAACATACATCAGGCAGAGATAGATGCTGCTTGCGAAACCATCGACTTCTTGCGTTTCAACGTGCAGTATATGACGGAGATTTACCAAGAGCAACCAAACTCAACCAGTGCAGAGTGGAACCGTGTAGAATACCGTCCATTAGAAGGATTTGTATATGCCATCACGCCATTTAACTTTACTGCTATCGCTGGAAACCTACCATCTAGTGCTGCATTGATGGGGAACGTTGTGGTTTGGAAGCCAAGTTCTACACAAATGTACTCCGCACAAGTTTTAATGGAGGTATTTAAAGAAGCTGGTGTACCAGATGGTGTAATCAATATGGTAGCTGGTAGTGCCAGAATGATTACCGATGTAGTGATGACAAGCCCACACTTTAGCGGCGTTCACTTTACGGGATCTACGGGTGTATTCAACTCCCTATGGAATACCATTGGAAAAAACATAGATAACTATAACTCCTACCCACGTATTGTAGGTGAAACAGGTGGAAAAGACTTTGTAGTTGCACATGGTTCTTCACACCCAGTGCAAGTAGCAACCGCATTAAGCCGAGGTGCTTTTGAGTTCCAAGGACAAAAATGTAGCGCTGCAAGTCGCGCCTATATCGCAAAATCTATTTGGCCAGAAGTAAAAAAGCTGTTAGTCAACGACATCAAAAGTTTTAAAATGGGAGTGCCGGACAAGATGGAGAATTTCATCACTGCGGTTATCGATGAGAAATCTTTCGACAATCTTGCTTCTTATATAGACCAAGCAAAGAAAGACGATGCATCGGAAATAATTGCTGGAGGAGGCTATGACAAATCTAAAGGATACTTTATAGAGCCTACCGTAATTGTAACCACAGATCCTCAGTACGAAACCATGCGTACCGAACTTTTTGGTCCAGTACTTACCATCTACGTATTCGATGATAACAAATGGGAAGAGACATTGGAACTAACTAATGCTACAAGTCCTTATGCACTAACTGGTGCGGTATTTAGCAACGATCGCTACGCATTGGAAACTGCAGTAAAAACATTAGAAAACGCTGCTGGAAACTTCTACATCAATGATAAACCAACGGGTGCTGTTGTAGGGCAACAACCATTTGGAGGTGCAAGAAAGAGTGGAACTAACGACAAAGCAGGGAGCAAAATGAACCTGTACCGTTGGTTATCGCCACGTTTGATAAAAGAAACCTTTGTTTCTCCAGAAGACTACAGATACCCTTACTTAGGATAATACCTAATTACGGTATACTCTAAATTTAAAAGCTGTCTCATATAAAAATGAGACAGCTTTTTTAATTCTACTAATATCCTACCACCAAGATGCAAAAACACACAGGCTAAATAATTAGTTTGTATTTATCGTGTAACTGGCAATGGCAGATACACCACACATTTTGTTTCGAAAAACGCTTCTTCAAAAACCTCATCTAACGGAATTACTTCTGCTTCTGGATAGTTCTCGAGCTCTTCGGTCAAATCCCCTCCTTTCAGATAAAGAATACCATTAGCGAAAGCATGTTGATGGTTATTATGGGTCTTTTTATTTACCCATCGGACAAAAGTATCCATTTGCGCAACCGCTCTACTCACAACAAAGTCATATTTACCCTTTACTTCCTCTACTCTACCATGGGTAGTCCTAACATTGGTAAGTCCCAATCCAGCAACGACCTCATCCACCACTTTTATTTTTTTCCCAATACTATCTACTAAGTGAAATTGCGTCTCAGGAAACAACACTGCCAACGGAATCCCAGGAAAGCCTCCCCCAGTACCCACATCCAAAACTTTGGCATCAGGCTCAAAAGACATAACCATTGCAATACCTAGCGAGTGCAATACATGTCGCAAATATAGCTCGTCTATATCTTTTCTAGAAACCACATTTATTTTAAGATTCCAATCTTTATATAACTCCTCCATTTTTGCGAATTGCTCCACCTGAATAGGGGTTAAATCAGGAAAATATTTTAATATCTTGTCCATAACATTTGTTCTATTGGACAAAAATACTGTTTATTAACAAACATTTCGACTCAGAAAGGGAGTATATGCAGAGGAAGTTGGTTATCTTTGACTCTTATTAAACTACAGAATAAATGGGTACACCTAATATTAAATTTTCTAGAAACGACTCTGCCAAGTTCTTCCGAACATTAAACCGACGAGTCAACAACTATTTTAAAGACAATAACCTAGAGAAAAGCGGCAACTGGAAATTGCACTTCAAATCCTTTTGCATGTTTGCTATTTTTCTAACACCCTATTTCCTACTATTAACAGTCGACTTACCAGGCTGGGCTCAAATACTTCTTACAATTGTGATGGGTATTGGGATGGCTGGAGTAGGTATGAACGTAATGCACGATGCAAACCACGGTTCCTATTCCAAGAAAAAATGGGTGAATAAAGTTTTGGGCAGCAGTATTTATATACTAGCTGGTAATGTTTACAACTGGCAAGTACAACACAATGTATTGCACCATACCTATACGAACATTCATGGACTAGACGATGATATAGATGCTGGAATAATCATTCGATTTAACGAACATGCAGAATGGCGATGGTTCCATAAATTCCAACAGTATTATTTCGTCATCTTATACGGATTATTGACTTTTAACTGGGCATTAGTATCGGACTACAAACAAACCAAAAGATACTTATCTAGAAAACTAGGGTACGGAGAAATGCCCAAACCAGCTAGACAATGGAGTATTTTAGTTATCACTAAAATAATCTATCTGATTGTTTGGATTGTAATTCCACTACTTGTTTTGGATATTGCTTGGTGGAAAGTAATCTTAGGATTCTTCATTATGCATTACACTGCAGGTCTTATTTTAAGTATCATTTTCCAGTTAGCGCACGTTGTGGAATCTTCGGATATGCCACTTCCAGACGAATCAGGAAATATGAAAAACACTTGGGCAATTCACCAGCTTTTTACCACGGTGAACTTTGCTAGAAATAACTGGTTAATAAACTGGTATTCTGGAGGATTAAACCACCAAGTAGAACATCATATTTTCCCACACATAAGCCATATACACTATCAGGGCATTTCCAAGATTGTGAAAGAGACTGCATTGGAATTCGAGCTTCCTTATTTGGAATATAAAACCACTCGAAAAGCAATTCTCTCGCACGTCAGACATCTACGCAAGATGGGAATGCAACCAGCTGTTTAATTGAGAAATCATCTATGAACAAAAGATTATCAAATCGAGTTAATGAAATGACTACCTCGGCTACACTTGCTATGGCAGCAAAAGCTAGAGAGTTGAAAGAAGCAGGAAAAGACATTATAAGTCTAAGTCTAGGAGAACCAGACTTTGCCATTCCTGAATATATTAAAGAAGCTGCAATTCAAGCCATCAAGCAGGACTACAACTCCTATCCACCAGTGGATGGGTATACGGAATTGAAGCAAGCCATAATAACAAAGTTTAAACGCGACAACAACCTGAGCTACACGTCAGCACAAATTGTAGTCTCTACTGGAGCTAAGCAATCTTTAGCAAATATCGCTATGGTGTTGCTCAACAAAGGAGATGAAGTTATATTACCTAGCCCCTATTGGGTGAGCTACTCCGATATGACACAATTATTTGGAGGTGTTCCGGTTAGAATTCCAAGTGGGATAGACACAGACTTCAAAATCTCCCCAGAACAACTAGAAGCTGCTATTACGCCAAAAACCAAGATGGTGCTATTTAGCTCTCCATGTAACCCGAGCGGCTCGGTATACACGAAAGAAGAACTACGTGCCTTGGCAGATGTATTGGTAAAGTATCCTGATATTATTGTAGTTAGTGACGAAATATACGAACATATCAACTTTGGTGGTAAGCACGTATCTATGGCACAATTTGAGGATATGTACGACCGAACGGTTGTCGTAAATGGCGTATCCAAAGCATTCTCCATGACGGGATGGCGCATTGGGTACATAGGCGGTCCTGAGTGGATAGCTAGAGCTTGTAATAAAATACAAGGACAGATTACAAGTGGAGCAAATACTATAGCTCAAAGAGCTACTATTACTGCTCTTGAGAACTCGCCATCAAAGATTCAATACATGGTCGATGCTTTTAAAGAAAGGAGAGAGTTGGTTCTAGAATTATTGAGCGATATCCCTGGTTTTGCTTGTAACAAGCCAGAAGGTGCATTTTACGTTTTCCCCGATATCTCCTACTATATCGGTAAAGAGTTGAAGGGCGTAAAAATAAACAGCGCGTCCGACTTATCTCTATACTTATTAGAACACGCTAATGTTGCTACGGTAACGGGTGAAGCCTTTGGCGCACCAAATTGCATACGCATGTCCTACGCAACATCTAACGACGAACTTATAGAAGCTATGAGACGAATAAAAGAAGCGGTGATTTAAAGTTTTAAATCTAACATTGCAGTATATTATAACCCCGTTTTGGTTTCACAACTAAAACGGGGTTTTTTATTTTATATAGCATAAAGTTTTCCTAGAGAATAATTAAGAAGTCAAACATAGAAAGCCTTTTGCCTAAACCTTCTTCCAAAAATACGGAGTAAGAAGGATCAAAACAGTAAACAGTTCCAATCTACCAAGCAGCATTAAAAAGGTTGCCCACCATTTAGCAACGACAGAATACTCAATAAAATCACTATTAAGTTCCCCATAAGCGCCCCCAACATTCCCTAAGGTAGAGGCGACACTTGCGATAGCTGCCTTTGGTGCAATTCCTAATGCAGTAAACACCAAAACACCTACCACGAAAGTTATCGTAAACAAAGTAAAGAATGCCAATATTTTTGACACGATGCTATCATCTACCGCACGTTTGTTATAGCGCACTGGTAAAACTGCTCTTGGGTGAAAAGCACGACGAAACTCCAACACGCCATTCTTAAGCAATATCAAATGTCGCACTAATTTAATTCCTCCAGAAGTAGATTGCGCGGAGCCTCCTAGAAACATGAGGGCGAAAAAGAAGATACTAATAAAAGTAGTCCAAGTATCATGCGGCGCACTTACAAATCCGGTGGTAGTGATTATAGATATGGTTTGAAAAATGGCATGTCGAGCCATTTCTCCATATTCCATTACTCGATCTTGCATGTTCATAAGATGAGAAAACATAAATAAGATTACGATAATAGAGAAGACTACCAAAACGGTTAAGTACATTCGAAACTCCTCATCGGCGATTACCTTTCTAAATTTTCCTTTTAGAAAATAATAGCTCAATATAAAGTTCATTCCTCCAAAGAACATAAAAACCATGATGATCAACTGCACAAAAGGCAAGTCATTATAAAATGCGATACTATTATTCTTGGTAGAGAACCCTCCAGTACTAAGGGTTGTAAATGCATGGTTTATAGCATCGAATACCGACATACCAGCTAGCTTTAATAATATTGCCTGCAAGGCAGTAAATCCAATATAGATAAGCCACAAGCCTTTAGCGGTATCCGTAATTCGCGGGTGTAATTTTTCCTCCCCAAAAACAGGTGCTTCGGCAGCAAACAGTTGCATACCTCCTACTCCTAGCATGGGTAAAATAGCAATTGCCAAGACTATCATCCCCATTCCTCCTATCCATTGTGTAACACTTCTCCACAGTAACACCGCATGTGGCACTTGTTCTACATCGGGGATAATACTGGCCCCTACCGTGGTATAGCCGCTCATGGTTTCGAAAAAAGCATCTGTAAAGGATGGTAATACGCCGGTTGTTATATAAGGCAATGTACCTGTTATAGCCATTAGAATCCAACCAAAGGTTACAATAATATAGCCTTCTCGGCGATAAGATTCTATTTTATACTCCTTATAGAAATACAACCCAATAGACCCCAATAAAATAAGTGCGAGGCTGGATGAAAACATGGAGTAAAAGACAACTTCATTATAAAACAATAAACTTAAGAGACTGGTAGCAAGCATAAATACGCCGTTAACTACTAGCAGTAAGCTCATAAATCGAGCTACTACATTCCAATTTATAAATGCTCTTTTTACCATTAATGAAATAGTTTTTCTACTTTTCTTGTTGCTTCTGGAAGCGTGCAAACCAATACTCTATCTCCTTCTAATATTTTAAAACTACCAAGTGTAATAATCCCAATACCATTGCGAATAACCCCACCAACTATAGCAGCCCGTGGAAAGCGAATGTTTTTTATTTCCTTATTACAAACTTTGGATTTAGAAGAAACCTGGAACTCTAGAATCTCGGCATGGGTATTACTTAATTTTGCTAAGGAAACCACTTGTCCTCTACGAACATATTTAAAAATAGAGTTGGATGCCAATAACTTCTTGTTGATAATGGTATCGATTCCAATAGAGTACAGTAATTCAAAATAGTCTATATTCTCTACCATCGCCATCGTTTTCTTCACGCCGTTGGACTTCGCCAACAGACAGGATATAATATTCGTTTCACTATCTCCTGTTAACGCAACAAACGCATCCATATCCTCTATAGACTCTTCTAATAATAAATCTATATTCCTTCCGTCCCCATTGATTACTAAGCAGTCTGGCAAAAGGTTTGCCACTTCAAAAGCACGTTCTTTATCCCGCTCGATCAACTTGACATGAATCCTTTTGTCAGACAAATCTTTTGCCACTTGAAAACCAACTTCACTAGCTCCTAGTATCATCACATCTTCCATTTCCAAATGCTTCTGCCCTAAAGCTTTATAAAGCATTGCAACACCTTCTTCGGTAGTGGTGAAGTACAATTGGTCGCCAGCACTCAATACGGTGTCTCCTCTAGGAATTAATGTATGCCCAGTGCTTGCTTTTTGCACTACTATCAAAACGAACTCCAACTCTACCGTACCCTGAGATATTTCTTGAACCGTTTTCCCTACAAATGAAGAGTGGTCCTGCAAGGTTACCCCTACCATAGTCAACGCACCATCGTCAAACTTATAATTATCTGTAAAAACATTTTGATTTAATAAGATACTAACCTCCGCTGCGGCTAAGTATTCTGGTGAAATCAATTCATCTACCCCAATCGCCTTGAAATCTATCTCATCTTTCGATGTAAACAATTCTGCATCGCTTATTCTAGCAATGGTTTTCTTTGCTCCTAATTGTTTTGCGATACAACAGAGCGTAATGTTTATAGATTCGGAAGAGGTTACCCCAACAACCATATCGCTATCTGCCACGCCCGCCTCTTTTAATATGGAAATAGCAGAAGCATCGCCTTTCACCACTCGAATATCCAAATGCTGACTGGCCTCTTCCAGAGGCTCTCTATCTACATCTATAAGTGTAATGCTTTGTGATTCGAACGACAGCAGTTTTGCCAAGTGCAAACCTACCTCTCCAGCTCCAGCTATTATTATCTTCATATTTAACTTCTCAATTTCTAGGCAAGATACAGCATTTTTAGAAAAATAGATTTTTACTATTATATTTTTTATAAAATCTGTCTTTTACTTGCACAAACATAGAGTTTATCGATTAATTAAGAACGTAAAAATACATCTTAGGCAAAATGAAGTAGTTAGAAATTATAGTTTTACAGCTATATTTTATATTAATAAAAACTATTCAAGGCTCGTATGCAGAACAAAGTAAAAATATGTAATTTTGTAGGCTCAATATGATTATGAAAAAGAAAGTCACCCCTTATAAGGATTCGGATCTGAATAAGAAAAAGCAAGTAGAGCAGATGTTCGACAACATCTCGGAAAATTACGATGGATTAAACCGTGTTATCTCTTTTGGAGCCGATCTTCGTTGGCGCAAGAAAGTGATAAAACAGGTTTGCAAATCCAACCCAAAAACGGTATTAGATATTGCGACAGGTACTGGCGATTTAGCTATAAAATTCGCAGAACACTTACCGAACTCTAAAGTTACTGGACTAGACTTATCCGAAGGCATGCTTAAGGTAGCTCGCAAAAAAATAGTTGGAACCAACTTAGAGAAGAACTTGGAATTCGTAAAAGGAGACTCCGAGGAGCTGCCATTTGCCGACAATAGCTTTGATGCTATTACGGTTTCCTTTGGCATCCGAAACTTCGAAGACTTAGAAAAAGGGCTTTCCGAAATAAAACGGATTCTAGCTCCAGGCGGAATTTTTGTTATTTTAGAAACTTCTGTTCCAACAAAATTTCCATTTAAACAAGGATACAATATCCACAGCAAATACCTACTACCTTGGATAGGACGTATCTTTTCTAAAGATAAATCGGCCTATAAATATCTCAGCGAAAGCGCATCTGTTTTTCCTTATGGTGAACGCTTAAACAATATTTTACAAGAAATTGGGTTTATAGAGGTGCAACATGCTCCACAGACAATGGGAGTAGCAACTATATATAGCGCAAAAAAATAATGAAAAAGACACTTTTACTCCTACTCCTATTCACAGGCTTCATTCAAAGCGCTAAGGCGCAGTGGTTTGGAAGAGAACGAATCACCAATTTGGAGAACTTTGATAAACGACCGATTTCATGGGGATACTTCTTAGGGTTTAATTCCTATGATTTTAAATTTGAATACCACGAAGATTTAGGAGACAATCCTAATACTGATATACAAGTAAACAAGCAGTTTGGGTTTAACGTTGGGTTGATTGGAGATTTACGTATTAATGAGTACCTAAACCTAAGGTTGGAGCCTGGTCTGTATTACACCCAGCGAGACCTGATTTTCCCAGGGTTTGAAGAGGAAAGAGACTATCTAAGAGAAGTGCAATCTGCCTATATTCATATTCCATTATTGCTTAAAGTCTCCACAAAGCGTATCAATAACTTCAAGCCTTTTATAACTGGTGGCATTTCGACTGCTATCAACCTATCCAACAACTCAGAGAATCCAGATGACAATAATGAAGGGGAGTTCCGAATGGAAAAGAATCCTTTGTTTTACGAACTCGGCTTTGGCATTGACTTCTATCTACCCTACTTCAAGTTCACACCAAGCATACGTGGTGTTTTTGCTCTAAAAAATGAGTTGGTGCCCGATGATGATCCCAATAGCCCTTGGACATCCAATATACATTCTATGGAATCACGTGCCATATTTATAAACTTTACTTTTCAGTAGCGCGTTTAAACTCACTTAGTATAATTGCAGTTGCCGTTGCAACATTGAGGCTTTCTGTCTCTTGTAGCACACCAAAACGTGGAATACTAATTCGTTTGCTAACCAACTTTTCTACCTCCGGTCGAATCCCATTTGCCTCATTGCCCATAACCAACACTGCTTTTTGGGGCAAATCGTTTTTATATACCGACGATCCGTCCATAAAAGCACCATAGATAGGAACCTCTTGTTTATTTAAATATTCGCTTATGTCTAAATATTGAATATTCACTCTAGCTAAAGAGCCCATACTAGCTTGTACTACTTTTGGATTGTAACAATCTACGGTGTCTATAGAACACAAAAGACTTGTAACACCAAACCAATCGCAAAGCCTAATAATGGTGCCCAAATTTCCAGGGTCGCGTATCCCATCCAATGCCACTTGAAGGTCACTATCTGGCAAATGCTTCTCCAAAGGAATAGAGAAAACCGCCAGACAGGTATTGGCAGTGGATAAATAACTTAAGGATTGTAATTCTTTTTCGGTTACAAGGACAACATTTGTGGCAGGAAAAAGCGAAGCATCGGTTGCAAATAAATGTTGTAAGGAAAAGCCAGCATGTATAAACTCCTCTACCACTTTTGGTCCTTCTGCTACAAAGCAAGCGTTTTTAATACGCTGCTTTTTTTGTTGCAAGCTCCTTATTAGTCTTTTATGATTGTTCGTAAGCAAAATATAGTATTTTTGAATGGTGTAATGAAAATGTATTTGAAAGTAGCCCTCACAAAAGTAACCTTATTTCTGATAATTTCCTTTCTGTTCTACGGATGTAATGCTGTGAAAAGAGTGGATGAGAATAGATATCTCCTTACCCAAAATGAAATTATTGTAGATGGCGAGCCTATTAAGGACAGTAAGGTGAGCAGTTTGATCTACCAACGACCTAATCCAAAAATACCTGTTTTAGGATTACCATTAGGGTTACACTTTTACAACTTAGCTAAACCATATCCGGAGGATTCTTTTGACAGTTGGCTTTATAAAAAGCCTAAAAGAGAAGACCGATTGATCAAGTTTCTTTCAAAAAAACAACTCAACGCACTAGAGAACAGTTATGTTGGTTTTCACAAATGGATCAAAAAGTCGGGGGACGCACCTGAAGTGATACGCAAGGAAAGAACCGACAGATCTAGTGAACAACTTCAGAGGTACTACCAGAGCTTTGGTTGGTTTAACGCAAAAGTTACCTCAAAGGTTATCCCTGACGAAAAAAAGGACAAACGAGCAAAGGTGGTGTATAACGTGAGTCGAAATAAAGCTTATAATGTAGGGAGTATCGAGGAGAACATCAGTTCCCCTATCGTAGACTCTTTGTTTCAGGAAGCAAAGCACGAAACGCTTATTCATCCGGAAAAACAATATGAAGCAAATGATTTTATAGCAGAGAGACAACGTATAACGGATTTAATGCGCAATTCGGGACTCTACTATTTTGATCAGGATTACGTGGGCTTTGAAGCCGATACGGTAGACACCAATTACAAAGCTAACATCACCTATAACATTCCAAATCGAACCATAAAAGATACCGATTCTACTTATACAGAGCCTTTTCAGGTTCACAAGATCAACGACATCCGCATTGTGACCGATTACCAATACGAAAATCGCAATCGAAAATTTAGTGACTCCGCTCAATACAAAGGCTATACGCTATATAGTTATGACAAGTTAAGCTTTAAGCCAAAAGCGATTACCGATGCAATTGCTATTACTCCAAATAATATTTTTAAGGATAAAGACCGATCTTTAACTTACAGCCAAATAGGAGATTTACGTATATTTCAATACCCAAACATTAGCTACGAACCTACGCCAGGTGACTCTACTGGGCTAGATGCCACTATTTTACTTACCCCTAGAAAGAAATACACCCTAGGATTGGATTTTGACTCCTATACCTCTACCATACAGCAGTTTGGAATGGGTTTCAGCACCAATTTAACCGTTCGAAATCTTTTCCGTCGTGCTGAGATTTTAGAAATTTCTGGAAGAGGATCGGTGGGTTCCTCGAAAGATGCTGCAAATAAGAACAAATTCTTTAATATCTCGGAAGTTGGGGGCGATATTAAGCTGTCGTTTCCTAGAATTCTATTTCCTGTACCCGTAGGAAGTTTAATTCCAAAATACATGTCTCCTCTTACTACGCTTAGCCTAGGGTTTAGCACACAAAACAATATAGGATTAGACCGACAGGGAATAAACGGAAGACTCTTCTATCAATGGAAACCCAACAAGCCACGAACCAATATACTGGAATTACTCAACGTCCAATATGTTCGAAATTTGAATACAAGCAATTACTACAACGTATATAAAACCTCGTATCAAAGGCTGAATGAAATTGCAAATAACTCCGGTTATCACTTCGACGATCCCAGTTTGAACAATCCACAATTAAATGTGCCAGATGAAGTAGAGCGTTTTATCGATATCTCGCTAAATAATCCGGAGAGTATTCTAATCAACACAGAGCAACAACAAGAGGTTAGGAGTATTTCGGAAAGACAAAACCGCCTAACAGAGAACAACCTAATTGTGGCAACCAATTTTAGCTGGATTCGCGATACACGAGAGAATATTTTTGACAATACTTTTACTCGGCTCCAGGTAAAATTAGAATCTGCTGGAAACGCACTATCTTTATTATCAAACGCTATTGGGTCTGAAAAAAATGAGGATGGTAATCACAGCACCTATGGCGTGGTGTTTTCACAATATGCAAAATTAGATATAGACTTGATTAAACACTGGGAGCTCGATTCGCAGAATACCCTAGCATTTCGTATGTTTGCAGGAATCGCTATTCCTTATGGCAATAGCAAAAGCATCCCTTTTACCCGCAGTTATTTTGCAGGTGGAACAAACGACAACCGAGGTTGGCGTGCATACGACCTAGGTCCTGGAAGCAGCGGTAGTGTATTGGACTTTAATGAAGCTAACTTTAAGTTGGCTTTTAATGCAGAATTCCGATTCACCATACTGGGAGCATTTAAAAGTGCTATCTTTATTGATGCTGGTAATATCTGGAACGTTTTGGATGATGTCAAGGAAAAGGAGTTCCGATTCGAAGGAATACAAGACTTAAGAGATCTTGCTGTAGCGAGTGGTTTTGGCCTTCGATATGATTTCGATTTTTTTGTATTCCGTCTAGACATTGGATTTAAAACCCATAATCCCGCCTTACCAAGAGGGGAACGATGGTTTAGAGAATACAACTTTGCCAATGCCGTATATAACATTGGCATCAACTATCCGTTCTAAACGGTATAAAATTATTATTTTTGTAAACGAATTATTAAATTATATTTATGAGTCAGTTTAAAAAGCCCGGCGTAATAGTTGGAGATGATATTCAGAAGTTACATCAGTATGCAAAACAGAAAGGATTTGCAATGCCTGCTGTTAACGTAATAGGCTCCAACAGTATCAACACGGTTATGGAGACCGCAGCAGAATTAAACGCACCTGTAATTATTCAATTTTCTAATGGTGGCGCTGCCTTCAACGCAGGAAAAGGTTTATCTAACGAGAACCAACGTGCGGCCATTGCAGGCGCAGTAGCGGGAGCCAAACACGTACATGAGTTGGCCGAACAATACGGTGCTACGGTAATATTACATACAGACCACTGTTCAAGAAAATTACTGCCTTGGGTAGATGGCTTGCTAGATGCCGGAGAGAAATTCTATAAAGAAACTGGAAAACCACTATTTAGCTCCCACATGCTAGACTTATCTGAAGAAACCCTGGAGGATAATATTTCTATTTCAAAGAAATACCTAAAACGCATGGATAAGATGGGTATGACACTCGAGATTGAACTTGGAATTACCGGCGGAGAAGAAGATGGTGTAGACAATACCGATGTAGATTCCTCCAGACTGTATACGCAGCCAGATGAAGTGGCACACGCATACGAAGAACTCAAAAAGATAAGCGATCGATTTACCGTTGCTGCTGCATTTGGTAATGTACATGGTGTATATAAGCCCGGTAATGTAGAGCTACGCCCTATCATTCTAAAGAATTCACAAGAGCATATTGAAAAGAAATTCAATACAGAAAAGAACCCCGTAGATTTTGTTTTCCACGGAGGAAGCGGTTCTAGCCTAGAGGAAATTAGAGAAGCCATAGGATATGGGGTGATAAAAATGAATATTGATACCGACCTACAGTTTGCGTTCAATGAGGGAGTTCGTGATTATATGACAGAGAAAATCGAATACCTAAACACGCAAGTTGGAAATCCAGATGGAGACGATTTACCTAATAAAAAGTACTACGACCCAAGAGTTTGGCTGCGAGAAGGAGAGAAAGCCTTCAAAGCAAGACTTATTCAAGCATTTGAGGATCTGAATAACGTACAAACGCTAAAGTAGTATTTTAACCGGAACAAAACAGATTCCAACAACGAATTAAGTTTAACAAACACCTACAAGTATGTCTTGGTTTAGAAGAACAAAGAAAGGGATTCAAACCCCTACGGAGCAGAAAAAAGATGTCCCAAAAGGATTGTGGTACAAATCCCCTACAGGGAAGATTGTAGATGCCGATGAACTGCAAGAGAATTTTTATGTGAGCCCAGAAGATGGGTATCACGTACGCATAGGGAGCAAAGAATATTTTGAAATACTCTTTGATGATGGTAAGTACAAAGAGTTAGATAAAAACATGACTTCGGAAGATCCGCTTGAATTCGAGGACACCAAAAAATACAAGCATCGACTAAAACAAGCGCAAGCTAGTACAGGACTCAAAGACGCGGTTAGAACAGGAGTAGGAAAATCCTACGGTGAGGAAATAGTCATTGCAGTAATGGATTTTAGTTTTATTGGTGGCTCAATGGGAAGCGTTGTGGGCGAAAAAATTGTGCGCGCAGCAGATTATTCCCTGAAAAATAATATTCCGCTTATGGTTATTGCTAAAAGTGGTGGTGCACGAATGATGGAGGCAGCGCACTCCCTTATGCAAATGGCAAAAACAAGTGTAAAGCTAGCCCAACTAGCAGATGCCAAAATACCATATATAGCTATGAGTACAGATCCCACAACAGGTGGTGTAACCGCATCTTTTGCTATGTTAGGCGATATAAACATCAGTGAACCTGGTGCGCTAATTGGTTTCGCTGGACCAAGGGTAGTACGCGATACTACAGGGAAAGAACTTCCAGAAGGCTTTCAAACTGCAGAGTTCGTTAAAGAACATGGTTTCTTAGACTTTATAACCCCTAGAAAAGATTTAAAGAAGAAAATCAATCTTTACCTAGACTTGGTTTTAAACAGACCGGTAAGAAAAGAAGCAGTAGAAGGGTAATTTTGATGGTTTAATTATTTTAATTAATCTATTTATAGTACTTTTGCCTGGTAATTAATTTACCATAGTGGTAAACCATACATAATAATCATTTAAAAAAATATTGGCATGTATCTTTCAATTGAAAAGAAAAAAGAAATTTTCGCTAAGTACGGAAAATCAGAAACAGACACTGGTTCTACAGAGGGACAGATAGCTTTGTTCACGTATCGAATTGCACACCTATCCGAACACCTTAAGAAAAATCCTAAGGATTTCAACACAGAAAAATCTCTAGTAAGATTGGTAGGTAAAAGACGTTCACTTTTAGATTACCTTATGAAAAAGGATGTTGTAAAATATCGTGAGTTAATTAAGGAAATGAAGTTACGTAGATAATCTATGTATTTATATAAAAGGGGCTTATTTAGCCCCTTTTATGTTTATTGATTTACTTTTTAAACCGACTATCCCTCTTAAAAAGCTATACAAAGTTTTCTCATTGGTCTACAAAACAACCTACAGCAACACAACAAACTTCGCTATTATTATAGCACAAACAAGACCAAAGTTTAACCTCTCTAAATAATATAAGGAGAGAAAAATAATAATTATATGATCAATGTATTTAAAGAAACAATAGACCTAGGAGACGGTAGAGAAATCACTCTAGAAACTGGGAAGTTGGCTAAGCAAGCCGATGGATCTGTTGTGGTACAAATGGGCAATGCCATGTTGCTTTGTACCGTAGTTTCTAACAGGAACCAAAGCGACTTAGATTTTATGCCGCTGACCGTAGATTACAGAGAGAAATTTGCTTCTGCAGGAAAATACCCAGGAGGATTTTTTAAACGTGAAGCAAGACCAAGCAATGACGAAATACTAGTTATGCGATTAGTAGACCGTTGCCTGCGTCCTTTATTCCCAGATGACTATCATGCTGAAACGCAAGTAATGGTTCAGTTGATGTCTCACGACGAAGAGGTAATGCCAGATGCATTAGCTGGATTAGCAGCTTCGGCAGCAATCCAACTAAGCGACATTCCATTTGAGCATGCTATCTCGGAAGTACGAGTAGCAAGGATAGAAGGAGAATTCATCGTTAACCCAAGCCGTGAGCAGTTAGAACAAGCGGATATGGATATTATGGTAGGTGCTTCTATGGATAGCGTTACTATGGTAGAGGGTGAAATGGACGAAGCTTCGGAAGAAGAGTTAGTTGAAGCGATTAAAGTAGCACACGATGCGATTAAAGTACAGATTGAAGCACAACTTCGCCTGGCAGAAGCAGTAGGTAAGAAAACTGTACGTACTTACGAAACTCGTGAAGAAAACGAAGAATTAAAAAAAGAAGTACACGAAAAAGCATACCAAGCATGTTATGATATCGCTAGTAAAGGAAGCTCGAAGGAAGAGAGAAGCGAAGCATTTGATGCCGTAAAAGAAACGGTCTTAGCTAGTTATTCGGAAGAAGAGCAAGAAGAAAAAGGAGGTTTTATATCTCGTTATTTTAAAGATACCGTTCGCGATGCAGTAAGAGCAGTAGTATTAAAAGAAGGAACTCGTTTAGACGGAAGAAAGCCAAATGAGATTAGAAACATTTGGACAGAAGTAGATTATCTACCTTCTACCCATGGATCTGCTTTGTTCACCAGAGGAGAAACTCAAGCACTAAGTACCGTAACATTAGGTACATCTAGAGAAGCAAGTATTATAGATTCTCCTACCCTACAAGGAGAGGAAACTTTCTACTTACACTATAACTTCCCACCATTCTCTACAGGAGAGGCACGTCCAATTAGAGGTACTTCTAGAAGAGAGATAGGTCACGGAAAATTAGCACAACGCGCGCTAGAGAAGATGATGCCAGACGACTGCCCGTACACCGTACGTATAGTTAGTGACATTCTAGAATCTAACGGTTCTTCTTCAATGGCTACGGTTTGTAGTGGATCTATGGCACTATTCGATGCAGGTATCCAACTAAAAAAACCAGTGAGCGGTATTGCGATGGGAATGATCAACGATGGTACAGACTACGCTATACTAAGTGATATTCTAGGAGATGAAGATTTCTTAGGCGATATGGACTTTAAGATTACTGGTACCGAAGATGGTATTACAGCTTGTCAAATGGATATCAAAGTAAAAGGTCTAAGCTACGATATTCTTACCGAAGCACTACATCAAGCAAAAGAAGGTAGAGTACATATTTTAGGTGAAATGGCAAAAACAATCTCTAAGCCAAATACTTCTGTAAAAGCACATTCCCCTAAGATTATTACACGTACTATTCCAGGAGAATTCATCGGAGCACTTATCGGCCCAGGTGGAAAAACCATTCAAGAACTACAGAAAGCTACCGATACTACTATCGTTATCAATGAGGTAGATGAAATGGGTGTAGTAGAAATATTAGGAACCAGTCAAGAAGGAATCGACCAGGTACTTGCTAAGTTAGACTCTATTACGTTCAAACCAGAAAAAGGAAGCGTTTACAAAGTAAAAGTTATTAAAATGCTAGACTTTGGTGCGGTTGTGGAATATGTAGAAGCTCCAGGAAATGAGGTTTTACTTCACATTTCTGAGTTGGCATGGGCACGTACAGAAAACGTTAGCGATGTGGTGAACTTAGGCGATGTAATCGATGTTAAGTATTTTGGAGTTGATCCAAGAACTAAAAAAGAAAAAGTATCCCTAAAAGCTTTAACTCCAAAACCTGAATTCGACAAACGCGATAACAGTAGAGGGAGTAATAAGGACGATAGAGGAAGTAGAGATAGAAAAAGAGACTAAGTTAACTTAGTTCCATGCTATCCTTATTATATTAAACCGCGTTGATTTTACTATCAGCGCGGTTTTTTGATTTATAAACAAAAAGGCATACCTATCATTTTAAAGCAGGAAGTCACATCCGTAAACAATCCGAATTAAATTGATTAATTTTGTACAAAAATAACTTATGAGCACCAAAATCATCTCTCCTTCTTTACTCGCTGCAGATTTTGCTAATCTAGCACGAGACATTAAATTATTTAATAATAGTAAAGCGCAATGGCTTCATATAGACATCATGGACGGTGTTTTTGTTCCCAACATCTCTTATGGTATGCCTGTACTTAAAGCTGTTGGCAAACACACGGATAAACCTCTGGATGTCCACTTAATGATTATAGAGCCTGATAGATACATCGACGCCTTTGCAGATTTAAACGCAGCGATACTAACGGTACATTATGAAGCATGTACCCACCTTCACCGTACATTACAAGCCATAAAGGCTAGAGGAATGAAAGCTGGAGTCGCAATCAATCCACACACACCCATAAACGTACTAGAAGATATTATACATGATATAGATTTGGTATGCATTATGAGCGTGAATCCTGGATTTGGCGGACAAAGTTTTATAGAACATACCTATAAGAAAGTAACCAAGTTAAAACAGCTAATTCAAGAAACTGGTGCCTCTACTCTAATCGAAATAGACGGAGGAGTTACAGACAAGAATGCAAGCCAACTTATAGAAGCTGGAGCGGATGTACTAGTAGCAGGAAGCTACATTTTTGGAAATCCTGATCCACAGAAAGTGATAGAAAATCTGTATACGCAGATTAACAACTAACACAAAGTTATCCACATTCGGCATAAGAAAGTGGTTATCCACATACTTATTCACAAATAAGGTGCTGAAAAAGAGGAGCTTATAAAACAATAAACAAGTTATCCACACAGACTGTGGATAACCAAGAAATTAAGAAAAATAATTAATATGAATCATACTACCATAATAATCGGAGCTGGACCCATAGGAATAGCCACTGCGTTAGCTTGCAAAAACGCAGGGATAGACTATGTTGTATTGGAAAAAGGTTGTTTGGTAAACTCCATTTATAATTACCCCCTAGACATGACCTTCTTCTCTACTTCGGAGCGTTTAGAAATTGAAGACATACCATTTATTACCACCAAACCTAAACCACAACGAAAAGAAGCATTGGAGTACTACAGACGCGTTGCAACTTCCAACGAATTAAACATTAAGGTATATGAGGAAGTGCTAGAGGTGGTTGAAAATGGAGAGGTCTTCGATATCCGAACTAGCAAACAAAACTATCAGGCATCGAATGTAGTTTTGGCTACTGGATTTTATGACATCCCAAATCGCTTAGGCGTTCCAGGTGATAACTTACCAAAAGTACATCCTTACTACAGAGAAGCACATCCCTACAGCTTGCAAAAAGTGGTTGTAGTAGGTGCAAGTAATTCTTCGGTAGATGCGGCACTAGAAATATGGCGAAAAGGTGGTGAAGTCACCATGGTGATTAGAGGAAAAGAGATCGGTGAACGCGTAAAGTATTGGGTGCGACCAGATATTATAAATCGAATAGAAGAAGGCAGCATCAAAGCTTATTTTGAAAGCGATATTCAAGAGATAACCGAGAATTCCGTTCAGATTAAAACTCCAAAAGGCATAAAGAAATTAGAGAATGACTATGTTCTTTCTTTGATAGGATACGTACCAAACTTCAAGTTTTTAGCCTCTTTGGGAGTAACCTTCTCTACCGATGGGAATAAATATCCCGAATACAATCCAGAGACTATGGAGAGCAATGTGTCTGGTCTATATCTTGCAGGGGTAGTATGTGGCGGGTTGGCAACCCATGAGTGGTTTATAGAGAACTCTAGAATACATGCTAAATTGATCGCTAATCATATCTCTGAGAAACAGGGTAGCTAGATAGCGTAATAAGTCCTTTTATACCAAGTGAATTTAAACGTATTACTACTTTAAAAAGCGGTTTAAAACCGCTTTTAATTATTCTTCGTCTGTGGTATTATCTTGCTTTTCTTCGAATTTTTCTAGCACCTCTTCTTTTGGCGTATCTGTTCGCATAAGATGCATTACTATAAGTACCAGCGCGACACACACCAAAGCGAAAATAATAATAAGTGCAGTTCCCATCCCCCAGCTATATAGCGGTAATAAAAGCTTTATGTTTAGCATAAAAAATTGTATTTATCCGTTAATAAAAAACATTAGATTACAAACAAAATTTATCAGCACCTGCTGAATGTAATTCCACGGCTTCCGGAGAAATAAATGGGATACCCAACCCGAGCCCTCGGAGTATAAATAATATGGCTACAATAGCTACAAACACAGGAATAACACGCTGTATTCTTTGTCTTGCTTTCCCTTTAAGGAAGTTCCCTAAATATACTGCAAAACTCATAAGCGGCACGGTTCCTAGTCCGAAAAGCAACATATAAACTCCCCCACTCCATGCGCTTCCAGATGCTATAGCTCCAAATACCGCCATGTATACCAATCCACATGGGAGAAAACCGTTTAAAAATCCTATGGTTAAATAAGTATCGCTTTTCTTTTGTTTTAATTCTTTTCCTAGTGCATTTTTTAATTTCCCTACCCACTTAAAAATAGGTTTAGAAAAATTATATTTATTAAACACTCGTACTGGAATAACTAATACTAGCAACATAAGCACACCCATTGCGATGGATAAGCCTTGCTGCAGTCCGAAAAGCTGAAAACTACTGCCTATTATACCAAAGAGAACACCGATTAAAGTATACGTCAATAAACGACCTATATGGTATAAGGAAGTTTGCCACATGCCTCTTGCGCGATTTTGCCTATCTACTGGCAACATAAATGCAATAGGCCCGCACATTCCAATGCAATGGAAGCTTCCTAGTAATCCAAATAGAAATGCGGTAAGTAGCATGCTGTTTTTATATTAGTTGTACACTGTCTTTTTATAACGGTAGTCTATATCGTCGTGTTGCCAGTTGATAGTGATCTCCCACTTTCCTTTGGCTAGTTTTTCAGAAGGAATAGCATAACTCGAACCTTCTAATTGAATTGGAACCGTAAAGTCCAATCTTTTATCGGATGGTCTGTACATATGTATTTTTCCAGTGATATTATTATAATCGAACTCCTCTGGAAAATTCACATAAATAGTTTCGGAATCCTTACTTATTTCTATATTCTTCTTTAGAGCTTGTCCGTTTTGTTGTGCATCTATAGCTTGTTGAAACACATATTCTTCTTGGTAATAGTCTTCCAACACCATCTCATCATCGTACTCGCTACTGAAAGTCATCTGAAATACAAAGTATAAGATAAAACTTATAAAAAGTACAAAAGCGATTACTATTCCTGTTCCCCAATTTATCTTCATCATTATCTATTTTTAAAACCTATTCGTTCCTCTTGTTTAAAAAGATCTCGGTCCAGAGAAAACGGCTTTGGTGGTAGAGAGTTTTTTATCTCCACTAAAAATCCCAATTTCCAGTTTACTCTTATCGCTTTTTAGTGCGCGCTCATCTATCTCAATAAACATAGTCCCCTCTGCATACTCCTGTCCCTCCACTTCAAAGAAGTTATGCTTTACTAACTTAACCTCTCCTTTATAATTTAACAGTTTAAAGGAAACAGAATCGATATCCTTATTTGTTTTATTGATCAGTTTATAAGTGTAAACATTGCTCACTATATGCTCTCCCTTACGCTCAAATAACTGCCCAGGCAATCGTAAAATAGTAGCATCTAAATCACTACGCACGAACAACAGGCTGATTAAAACACCCACTAAAATGGTTAATACTGCCGTATAAGCTTTCATACGTCTAGTGAACTTAAACTTACGCCCTTTAGCTATATTTTCTTCGCTTGCAAAACGGATTAAGCCTTTTGGCAAATCCACCGCTTCCATCATTGCATCACACGCATCAATACATGCCGTACAGTTTATACACTCCAATTGTGTTCCATTACGTATGTCTATACCTGTAGGACAAACTTGCACACATTGATCGCAGTCAATACAATCTCCTTTGCCTAGTTCTTCGCGATTTTCCCCTCTTCTAAATTTAGATCTACCTAGCTCACGTTCTCCTCTTTTATAGTCATAGGCGACAACAATCGATTGATCATCTAAAAGAACACTTTGCAATCGTCCGTACGGACAAGCGATTACACAAACCTGCTCTCTAAACCAAGTAAAAATAAAATAAAACACTCCGGTAAACGCCAACAGTATAAGGAAGGTCTTTATATGTTCTAAAGGACCGTGCTGTATATATAAAAATAGATTATCACTCCCTATTAGATAGGCTAAAAACACATTTGCAATAACAAAGGAAATCAATGCAAAGATAAACCACTTAAGTCCTTTCTTTCGAATTTTCTCCGCATCCCATTTTTGTCTTGCCAATCGCATCTGCTTCCCTCTATCGCCTTCAATCCAATATTCAATACGTCGGAAAACCATTTCCATGAAGATGGTCTGCGGACAAATCCATCCGCAAAACACTCTTCCAAACGCTACGGTAAAAAGGGTGACAAAAACAACAGCTGTTAGCATAGAAATCACCAACAGATAGAAGTCTTGTGGCCAAAATGGGAAGCCAAATATATTGAACTTGCGCTCCATAAAGTTGAATAGCAAAAACTGATTGCCATTTACTTTAATAAAAGGAGAAGCGAGTAGAAAAACCAATAACACGTAGCTTACATATTTCCGGTAATCATAAAGTTTCCCTTTGGGTTTTTTTGGATAAACCCATGATCGTTTTCCTTCTTCACTAATTGTAGAGATGGAATCTCTAAAGCTTTCGTTATTAGACATAATTCACTTTCTAATGACCAATTATTATAACTTCGAGTAACTGCTTACTCCTCTGGCACATATAAGTCTCCTTCTGGTTCTTTGGCGTCGGCCGGATTGGTCCCTTGCATGGTTAAGATATAACTAGAAACCTGTGCCATTTCTAAAGGATTTAACTCTCCTTTCCATGCAATCATTCCTTTACCAGAGCGACCACCTTCCGCTACAACATTGTATACCGATGCAATATCCCCTCCAAGAATCCAATATTCATCTGTAAGGTTTGGACCAATTCCACCCCCTCCATCTGCACGGTGACAGACCGCACAGTTTGTGTCGTAAATAGACTTTCCAGCTTTCAAATCGGACTCTTCTGTTAGCATCTCTACCGACGAAGCGTCTATAAGATCTGGATTGTTTTTCTTATACTCTTCTACTGCAATGGCTGCAGCTGCAACTTCCCTATCATACTCCATTTCCTGCGTAGGCCCATCAAATACGTGGTAGTACAGCATATAACCAACCGCAAAGATTATGGTAAGATAAAATAAGTTAATCCACCATGGAGGTAGGTTGTTGTCCAATTCCTTAATACCATCATAATCATGATCTAAGACGATAGTCTCTTCCTTTTCCATCGGCTTGGAATCGAGCTGCTTATGGTACCAAGCTTTTAGCTTCTTAAACCTTTTAGCTTCTCTCTCTTGTTTGGCAAGATCATGTCTTTCTTTAGCTTCCGCACTCAATGCACGATACATTGTATTTCGGACAGTACCTATTATGGCTTCGAATGCGATGGCAAAAAACAGAATTACCAATAGTACCAAGCCTATAATAGGATATGCTTCTATTGCCATCTTATCGCCAGCATCAATGGTAAGTTCAAATAACAGAAATGCTAAGATTAAGTATCCTATAACTCGTAAATATGAATATGCGCTCTTCATTCTTCTGTGGTATTTTGGTTTATATCATCATCCCAAGGGATATTACTCATTTCGTCTACATGCTCTTTTTTTGCGGTGATAACCCACCAGTAAAGAGCAGCAAAGAAGGTAAAGAATATCAATATGGATATTATTGGATAGATAGCTACCCCATCTATATTTTCTAAATTTCCTTTTACAAATCTCAACATAGTTTTATCTTTTTATTAATTAACTATATGATCCTTATCGTTGCTGTTGTCTTTGCGGATATCGGTTCCAAGTCTTTGTAGATACGCAATCATAGCTACGATTTCTCTATCTTCCATTTTAACAAATGGTTCCCCATTTTCCTCTGCGTAGGCCTTCTCTCCTTCATATGTTCTTACAAAGTCTGGATCGCCATAGAGGTTCTCTACTATTTGCTCTGCTTGTTCTTTCATAGAAACTCTAGCATTAGCAATATCTTCTTCAGTATAAGGCGTTCCTAGTTTAACCAAGACCTCCATTTTCTTTTCAATATTCTTGGTATTTAGTTCATTTTCGATCTGCCAACGATACGAAGGCATGATAGAACCAGAAGAGGTGCTCTCTGGACTATACATGTGGTTAAAGTGCCAACTATCGGAATACTTTCCTCCTACACGCTGTAAGTCGGGACCGGTACGCTTACTACCCCATAAGAATGGTCGGTCGTAAACATATTCTCCAGACTTAGAGTACTCTCCTCCGTAGCGTTCCGTTTCACTTCGGAATGGTCGTACCATCTGTGTATGACAAGACACACAACCATCGCGGATATATAAATCTCTTCCTTCTAATTCTAATGGTGTATATGGCTCCACTGTAGATATTTTAGGCACATAATCGTCTACCAATAAAGACGGTATAATCTGTACCATACCTCCTATCAAAATAGCAATAGTAGCATAGATAGTAAGTTTGATTGGGCGACGCTCCAACCAGCTGTGCCATCCTTCGGACTTCACTCTAGATTTGCTTACTTTCTCTAATGGCATTGCTTCTGCCGCATCGTCTTCCACTTTGGAACCAGCACGTGCCGTCTGTACAACGTTATAAAGCAGGATAAATGCTCCTATAATATACAAGGTACCACCAATAGCTCTCAGCCAATACATAGGCATGATTTCCACTACGGTTTCCATAAAGTTTGCATAGCGAAGCGTTCCATCTGGGTTAAACTGACGCCACATAGAAGCCTGTGTAAATCCAGCTACATACAATGGAAGAGTATAAAGAACAATACCTAAAGTACCTATCCAAAAGTGTGCGTTTGCTAATTTTATAGAGTATAATTTTGTTTTATATATTCTTGGAACTAGCCAGTAAATCATACCAAAGGCCAGGAATCCATTCCATGCTAAAGCGCCTACGTGAACGTGTGCAATAATCCAATCCGTAAAGTGAGCGATTGCGTTTACGTTCTTTAGTGAAAGCATTGGTCCTTCGAAGGTTGCCATCCCATAACCTGTAATAGCAACTACCAAGAATTTAAGAACCGGATCGGTACGAACCTTATCCCATGCCCCACGAAGCGTTAAAAGTCCGTTGATCATACCTCCCCAAGAAGGTGCCAAAAGCATTATGGAGAAAGCAACTCCTAAACTTTGCGCCCAAGCTGGTAGCGAGGTATAAAGTAAATGGTGCGGTCCTGCCCAGATATAAATAAATATTAAAGACCAGAAGTGTACAATAGATAATCGGTAAGAATAGATCGGTCTATTGGCTGCTTTTGGAACAAAGTAATACATCAGCCCTAAGAAAGGCGTAGTTAGGAAGAATGCCACCGCATTATGTCCGTACCACCACTGCACCAAAGCATCCTGTACTCCTGAATATACGGAGTAAGACTTGGTGAAGGTTACTGGAATCTGAAGGTTGTTTACTACATAAAGAACCGTAATCGTTACAAAAGTTGCAAGGTAGAACCATAGAGCCACATATAGATGTCGTTGTCTACGACGAATCATGGTTCCAATTAAGTTTATTCCAAATATCAACCAAATAACAGCAACAGCTATATCTATAGGCCACTCCAATTCGGCATACTCTTTAGTAGAAGTAATTCCCAATGGCAAGGTAATAGCGGCCGATAGGATAATTAGCTGCCAACCCCAGAAATGTATATTACTTAGCGTATCGCTAAACATTCTGGCTTTAAGCAATCGCTGAGAGGAGTAGTATACCCCAGCAAAAATGGCGTTTCCAACAAATGCAAAAACCACAGCGTTGGTATGTAATGGGCGTAAGCGTCCATAACTAAGCCATGGAATACCTTCGGTTAAATTGGGAAACAAAAACAAAAAAGCTAGCAGTAAGCCAACTGTCATACCTACAATTCCCCAGAAAATGGTAGCTACGATAAAATTCCTAACAATTTTATTATCGTAATAAAACTTCTGTACTTCCATATTTACGTCTTCAGTTAATTATTTTTTTTGGTTTTAGATTTATTGTTATCCGTAGCGCTTTTAGTTTTTGACGTGCCATCTTCAAACAGCATACGCACCGATGGCGTATACATGTCATCGTACTGCCCAGATCGAACCGTGACAATAAATATAACAAGAAAAATGAGCGCTACCACTAGACTTACACCTAGCAGTAAGAACATAATATTCATAATGTTCTCCTGTTTTTTAAGATTTTTGTAAAATTATATCCGTAGCACTTTCCAATCTATGAGAATTGTCATGCTTTGGCTTTTCTTTCTTATTTAGAATGTTTTCAGACAACCTACTCGCAAATGTAGTAAAAGCTACAATACTAATAGAACTCAACGGCATTAAAATAGCTGCCACTACTGGCAGTAGATTTCCGGTTACCGCAAAGCTTGTTCCTATGATATTATAAAACAAGGAGAATATAAAACTCCATTTTATAATCTTGACCCCTCGTTTAGAGAGTGCAATAAATCTATTTAGATCTACCAGCCTTGGTGCTGCCAATATTCCATCGCAAGCTGGTGAGAAAACATTTACATTTTCAGACACTACAATTCCAACATCGCTTTGCGCCAAAGCTCCTGCATCGTTCAGTCCATCGCCAACCATCATGACTGATTTCGCATCCGCTTGTAATTTCTTTATGAATTCAAGTTTATCTGCTGGAGTTTGATCAAAATACATCTGTGTTCCTTTCGGAAATATGGTTTTTAGATATTTTTGTTCGCCATCATTATCTCCAGACAATACAATTAGTTCCTGATCGGGCCCCAAGGCCTCAAACAAATCTTCTACGCCATCTCTATATACGTTTTGGAAAACATACCTTCCATAAATCGTATCGTCAACTTTAATAAATACTCGAGTTTTATTGACTTCTTTCTCGTTGGTCGAAGCGCCAACAAAACTTGCTGATCCAATCTTCACAACATGTCCATTATAAGTCGCTTCCATACCTTTGCCTGTATGCTCTGTAAAACTATCTAAAGCAATGGTGCTTTGCCTATCAAAATACGCATATAGACCTCTACTTAAGGGATGATTGGAACCGCGAAGGACGGATACAACTATCGAAAGCAAATCTTCTGGAATGGGTTTCCCATCGTACGATATTCGAGTTTCTTTATTGCTGGTTATTGTTCCAGTCTTATCAAAAACAATGGTATCAATCTGCGACATTCGCTCGATTACCTCTGCATCTTTGAGGTACATTTCATGCTTGCCATAAATCCGCAATAAATTTCCTAAAGTGAATGGTGCGGATAAAGCAATGGCGCAAGGACAGGCGATGATAAGAACTGCGGTAAAAACCTGTAATGCTTTACTGGCATCATAGAATAACCAAAAGCTAGTAGACAACACAGCGATAAGTAAAATAGCAATCGTAAAACGCTGGCTTATGCTATCGGTCAGTGTTCGGAAGTTGGTTTGTTTGTTTTTCGAGAAAACCTCGTCACTCCATAGTTGCGTTAAATAACTCTGTTCTACTGGCTTGGTGATTTCCAATTCCAACACCGCACCTTGCTGTCGCCCTCCTGAAAATATTTTATCGCCACTCCGTTTATGAACAGGCTGTGACTCACCCGTTACAAAGCTATAGTCTATATGTGCGTCTCCTTTTATTAACACCGCATCGGCAGGAAGAAGCTCCTCGTTCCGTAATAATATGCGATCTCCTTTTTGAAGCTGGTATACTGGGACCTGCTCCTCCTCTACCTTCTCTTCGGATCTACGCAATAAAGTTACCGCAATCGGGAAGTAAGACTTATAATCTCTATCAAAGGATAGAAAAGCATAGGTTTTTTGCTGAAAGAACTTACCTAGCAACAAGAAAAACACTAACCCTGTAAGGCTATCGAAAAAACCAGACCCAGAGTCTAAGAAAACCTCGTAGGTACTTCTAATAAACAAAACTGCGATTCCCAGTGCCAAAGGAAAATCTATATTTAAGACCTTCGACCGCAGTCCTTTATATGCATTTATAAAGTAATCGGATGCCGAGTAGAATACTACAGGCAACGAAAAGCAAAACATTAAATATCGGAATAATGGACGGAACTGAGAGAGCCAGAAGTCATGGAGATCAAAGTAATCTGGCAGTGAAAGGGACATGATATTTCCAAAGGCAAAACCTGCAATTCCTAATTTATATACTAAACTCCTATCTACCGAAGCTTTTTTCGCTTCCATATCCTCCAAGGAAATGTTTGGCTCATAACCAAGTTTAGTGAGCAACTCAACCACTTCACGAAGGCTTAAGGTAGAAGAATCGTAGGTGATTCGAACGGATTTCTTAGGGAAATTAACATAAGCTTTGCGCACACTTGGCTCTAGCTTATGAAGATGTTCTAAAACCCAAATACAAGAACTACAGTGCATGGAAGGAATTACAAAGGAAGCTACTTGCACTCCATCTTCTGTAAACTCAACAAGCTTATCTATGATTTCTTGTTTATCTAAATAAGCATACTTCTTCTCAGAAATCTTTGGCGAGACTCCTGGTGCATCTTGTAGTTCGTAATAGTAGGATAAATCATTATCGTGTAAAATATCAAAAACTGTTGCACAACCTTGACAACAGAAGTTTTTATCACGCTGTTCAACACTACCACCTAGACAAGGATCGCCACAATGAAAACACTTATTCATAGTTCTTGGAGCTTTAATCGGCCAAAACTATATAAACCCAATTAAATAATTTATGACATTTATCAATTAAAAAAGATGGAGGAAAATAATAGCTACTTCCCCCCTTATTTAAAACTAACATTCTCTTTTGATCTTGTAGCAACCTGAACTATCAAAGTCATTTTGCTGCAATACGCCAAGAGTTATTCTATTAAAACATTTTCGCTTGTTATTTAAACAAACCTTTAAGACCAGATAATGGATCTCCTCCAGATTTCCCTCCTTTATCACCACCTAACAAACCTCCTAGCTTTCCTAACATACCAGCAGCATCGGATCCACCTCCTAAGGTAGAAATAAGATCGGCAGGGTTAAATCCTGTGTCCGAATCTTTACTTTTTGATATTAACATACTCAAGATCTTTGGAATAGCAGCGGTTGCGAAACTCTTAGAAGTCGCACTGTCCATTCCAATACTTTCAGTTAACTTAGAAATCAGATTGGAAATCATACCCGAAACCATTGGGTTAGAAGTTAAGGCACTAACACTTGAATCGCCTTGAAACAAATCGGTAATTTGACTGATGTTTCCGCCAGAAACTGCGTTTTTAAATCCTGAAACAATACTATCTTTTGTTTCCCCAGTAACCTTAGACATCATGTCTGAAGATATTCCACTAGCACTAGCTTCTTTAGCTCCAACCTGTTCAATGATTTTTGAAATTTGATCTAACATA
>DATGMW010000009.1:0-6005 GCA_035307105.1 Flavobacteriaceae bacterium | reverse complement strand
TATTGTTTTGCTTGTTGTAACTAGCTACCAATTCTTTTTTGTCTATCGCAGAAAGATCGGCGTAGTACTCTTGGATTTGCTCTTTGTCGGATTCTCTTGGAAT
This sequence comes from Flavobacteriaceae bacterium, assembly GCA_035307105.1. Taxonomy (GTDB): domain Bacteria; phylum Bacteroidota; class Bacteroidia; order Flavobacteriales; family Flavobacteriaceae; genus JAJYTI01. Next base: position 5,902 of record DATGMW010000009.1, on the reverse strand, counting down.
GTAAGCCCCACCACGAGTGTTGGGTCTTTGGAATTTGTCTTTCATGATTTTTCCTTCTTTAGGTTAGGCACATCGTTTTTCCACCTTCGCATGTCTGCAGGTTGGCGTACCGCTTTGGTACTTCTTGATGTATTGTTGATGCAAATATTGAAATAATATGTTAGATATGCAAATGGAGAATATGAAGTAGGGGTAAAAGAATAAGCACGTCTTGTACAATAACTAATCAATTAAACAAGGTCGTAGCATACCGCCACGACCTTGTTTAAATCCTTATATGCATTGAAGTAATTAAGTAGTTTTCAAAGCGATTCGATTTATTTCGTTTCTTATTGTATTAAAATTTGAAATAGATCGGGATTATCGTTTAGGTACTCTCCATGGAAATTATATTTTAGCAATCGCGATTTTATTGCATCTATTGTCTCTTCTCCACCCAATTCGATGCCAATTACCGCAGGCCCAGTGTTTCGGTTATTTTTCTTTGAATATGCAAAGTGGGTAATATCATCTTTTGGGCCTAATACTTCTGTAATAAATTGTTTTAATGCTCCAGCTTCTTGTGGAAAACGTGCGATGAAATAGTGCTTCACTCCAGAATATAACAGTGCGCGTTCTTTTATTTCCTCTGTGCGTTTGTTGTCGTTATTACTTCCACTGATCAAGCAAACAACATTCTTACCTTTAATCTCCTCTTTGAACTGATCTAAAACGGACACTGTTAATGCTCCAGCGGGTTCTACAACAATGGCATCTTTATCATATAACTCTAAAATTGTTTGGCAGACTTTTCCTTCGTCTACCGTAACCATTTCTGTTAAATATTTTGAGCAGAATTGAAAGGTCAGATCTCCAACTTTCTGTACAGCGGCTCCATCGATAAATTTATCTATTCTATCTAAAGACGTATTCCTGTCATTTTTCATAGAAACTGACATAGATGGTGCGCCACTTGGTTCTACACCAATAATCTTGGTGGTTGGAGACAGCAAATGAAACATGGCTGAAACACCAGAAGCTAAGCCTCCACCTCCAACAGGAAGAAATAGATAATCAATCGATTCCTTAGATTTTTCTAAAATTTCTAGAGCAATAGTCGCCTGTCCTTCAATGACTTTAAGATCATCGAAGGGATGAATGAAATGCATGCTGTTTTCCTCACAATACTTCCTAGCTGCTTTATAAGCATCGTCAAAAGTATCGCCAATTAATATGGTTTCTATGTAATTGTCACCAAAGAGTTTAACTTGTTCTAGTTTCTGTTTTGGTGTAGGTATTGGCATAAAAATGACGCCTTTTATCTTTTTATGAAAGCAAGATAATGCTACTCCTTGCGCATGATTTCCTGCGCTAGCGCAAACTACACCATTGGCAAGTTCTGCATCGCTTAGCGAAGAAATCTTGTGGAATGCCCCTCGGATTTTATAGGATCGAACTTGTTGTAAATCCTCTCTTTTAAAATATATATTTGCGTCGAATTCCTTTGATTTTTGCGCATTGCGCATGAGCGGTGTTTTAGAGACTACATCTTTTATTATAGAAGCAGCTCTTTGCACATTTTTAAGGCTTAATGATTCCATACTAAAGTGCTTTGAAATTAGTCATTTTCCTTCTTAACTCTTCGCCAACCAATTCGATAGGGTGATTTCTAATGCTGTGATTTACCTTGATTAACTCTAGATTATCTACTTGGTTATTGTCCGAAAAAGGCTTTCCGATATGCTTTGACTCTATAGATTCCATAAATGGTTTCAAGAGTGGGAGACAGGCATGATTAAATAAGTAACATCCATACTCCGCTGTGTCTGAGATGATTCGATTCATTTCGTATAATTTGTTCCTTGCTATAGTATTGGCAATCAATGGGGCTTCGTGCAAAGATTCGTAATAAGCAGACTCGGCTTTTATTCCAGATTTCACCATGATTTCGTACGCTAGTTCTACACCAGCTTTTACGAAAGCAACCAATAGGGTTCCATGGTCAAAAAGTTCCTGTTCGTTTATTTCTTTATCAGATATCGGTGTTTTTTCAAACGCTGTTTTTCTAGTTTCTTTTCGCCATTTTAATAAATCAGCATCATTATTAGCCCAATCTTTCATCATGTTTTTGGAGAATACTCCAGACATAATATCGTCCATATGCGTTCTAAACAATGGCGTCATCAACTCCTTTAAAGTTTCTGCCAATCGGGTGGCTTCTATTTTCGCAGGATTGGATAAGCGGTCCATCATGTTGGTTATCCCTCCATGTTTTAATGCCTCTGTTATCGTTTCCCATCCATACTGCACTAGTCTAGCCGCATAATTCTTGTCGATATTTTTTTCCATCATCTTATCGAAGCTAAGTAGTGAAGCGGTCTGAAGGACTCCACATAAAATGGTTTGTTCGCCCATTAAATCTGATTTTACTTCGGCAACGAAAGACGAATTCAATACCCCTGCTTTATGACTTCCTATGGCTACAGCATAGGCTTTTGCAACATCCAAGCCTTCTTTTTTTGGATCGTTTTCAGGATGTACAGCAATTAAGGTTGGAACACCAAAACCTCGTTTGTATTCTTCTCTGACTTCAGTTCCAGGTGATTTTGGAGCTACCATTATAACCGTGATGTCTTCTCTGACTTTCATCCCTTCTTCTACGATATTAAAACCGTGGGAATAAGATAAGAATGCTCCTTTTTTCATCCATGGCATCAGCTTGCTCACCACATCTGTATGTTGCTTGTCGGGAGTAAGGTTTATGACTAAGTCTGCTTCTGGAATTACTTCTTCGTAGGTTCCAACAGGGAATCCATTTTGGGAAGCATTCTGGAAAGACGTTCTTTTCTCTTCTATAGCTGATTTACGTAGTGCATAAGATATATCTAAACCTGAATCGCGCATATTTAAACCTTGATTTAAACCCTGTGCACCGCATCCTACGATGGCTATTTTTTTGCCTTTAAGTAAATCTAAGCGGTTATTAAACGCTGCTTTTTCCAGTAAGTCGCATTTCCCTAACTGCATTAATTGTTCTCTAAGCGATAAAGTATTAAAGTAATTCTTCATTTTTAATTTTGTTTTATGTTGTTTTCTAACTCTTCCACTATGGAGGTTAGTGTTTTCATTGGTTTTGTAACTGCTATACGTCCAGAGCGCACAAACTCTAGCATCCCAAAAGGTTTTAGTTCTTCGAACAAAGCTTGGGTTTCTTCTTTGTGTCCTGTTTTTTCAATTACAGTAAACTCAGATTCCACCGATAATACTCTAGCATTGTGTGCACGAACGATTTTCTCTGCTTCTTTACCTGCGGCTAACATGTCGGTAGGCACTTTGTAAAGAGCGATTTCTTGATAGACTATTTCTTCGTCCAAATGGTAAAAAGCTTTGATTATCTCCACCTGTTTCTCTAATTGAAGAACAATCTTTTTTACCATATCTTCCGTCTCGGAAATCACAATGGTATAGCGATGTACATTTTCTAATTCACTTTCGGATGCTGCAATACTCTCTATATTTATCTTTCTTCTAGTAAAGATGATGGTTACCCTATTTAGAAGGCCCACTCTATCTTCCGTGAAAATGGATATTGTATGTCTTTTTTTCATCTTTTTTATTTTAATCTTATTTCACAAACAGATGCACCTGTTGCCACCATAGGGAAAACATTGTTTTCTTTTCCAACTTTTACTTCTAAAAAGTAAGCGCCTGGATAATCAAGCATTTCGGATACAGAAGAAGCTAACTCTTCTCGTTGCACAACCTTTTTTGCCTTGATGCCATATCCCCTTACAATGGATTGAAAGTCAGGGTTTACCATTGCTGTGGAGGCATATCTCTTGTCGAAAAACAGTTCTTGCCATTGTCGGACCATTCCTAAAAAATCGTTGTTTAAAAGAACTATTTTAACCGGTATTTTTGTTTGGAGTATGATTCCAAGTTCTTGGATAGTCATTTGAAACCCACCATCGCCTATTATCGCAATTACTTCTTTTTCTGGTGCTCCTAATTTAGCTCCAATTGCAGCTGGAAGACAAAACCCCATCGTTCCCAAGCCCCCAGATGTGATCAAGGATCTAGTATGGCGGAATTTTGAATAGCGACAAGCTACCATTTGATGTTGTCCTACATCAGTTACAATTATTGCTTCTCCTTTTGTTTTATCGTTTATTGCTCTAATCACCTCTCCCATAGTAAGTTCTTCTTTGGTAGGAGAAGGACTTAACTCTTGGTCGATGACACATGTGAATTCTTCTTGCTCTAATTTTCTGAATTTGGTTAACCACTCCTCATGTTTTCTTTCCTCCACTAATTCGGTGAGTGCGAGTAAGGTTTCTTTTGCATCTCCTAACACAGCCACATCTGTCTTAACATTTTTGTCCACTTCCGATGGGTCAATTTCAAGATGAATCACTTTAGCTTGTTTTGCATATCGAGAAAGATCTCCTGTAACTCGATCATCAAAGCGCATTCCTATGGCAATCAGCACATCACATTCATTGGTAAGCTTATTTGGAGCATAGTTTCCGTGCATGCCCAACATTCCAACATTTAAATAATGATCTGAGTCCAATGCCGACACTCCCATAATCGTCCATGCGGAGGGGATTCCAGTTTTTTCAATAAAGGTTTTAAATTCTAGCTCTGCTTGTGATAGAATAACTCCTTGACCAAATAGAATTAATGGTTTTTTTGCAGCGTTTATGAGTTGTGCAGCATTTCTAACCTGACTGTGATTCAATTTGGTTTTTGGTTGGTAGCTACGCATTCCGTTAAACGATTCATAGGTATACTTCATAGTCTCGAATTGCGCATCTTTTGTAATATCTATCAAAACGGGACCTGGTCTCCCCGAGCGAGCTATATAAAATGCTTTTGCTATAGCCGATGGAATTTCCTCTGCCTTAGTTACTTGATAGTTCCATTTGGTTACTGGCATAGATATTCCAATAACATCTGTTTCTTGAAAAGCATCGGTACCCAATAAATGACTATGAACTTGACCAGTAATACAAACCAATGGGGTGGAATCTATTTGTGCATCGGCAATTCCAGTGATTAAATTCGTTGCTCCAGGTCCAGAGGTAGCCAAACAGACGCCAACTTTTCCGGATGCTCTGGCATATCCTTGTGCAGCATGAATAGCACCTTGTTCGTGTCTTGCCAAGACGTGTTCTAACTGATCTTCTACATCGTAAAGAGCATCGTACACTGGCATTATTGCACCACCTGGATAGCCAAATATAAGCTCAGTCCCTTCATCGATAAGTGCCTGAGTAACTGCTTGAGCTCCAGACATCCTTCTGCTTTTATCTTGAGGGAGGTTTTCTAACTTTAACTCTTCTGTTTTCATAATTTAAAATTTATCGGTTACACACCCTTCCGACGCGGAGGATACGGTTCGAGAATATTTGCTTAATACCCCTCGATTAAATTTGAGGTCTGGTGCTTTCCAATTCGCTCTTCGGGTTTCTAGTTCCGAATCGGATACCTCTAAGCTTATCGAATTCTGCGTAGCATCGATGGTTATTTTATCCCCATTTTCAACCAAGGCTATCGGACCACCAACCTGTGCTTCAGGAGAGATATGTCCAACCACAAAGCCATGGGTGCCACCTGAAAATCGACCATCTGTTATCAGCGCCACATCATTTCCTAATCCTGCTCCAATAATTGCAGCTGTTGGCTTTAACATTTCTGGCATTCCCGGCCCTCCTTGTGGCCCTTCATATCTTATGACTACCACATCGCCCTTGACTACTTTTCCGTCTCTTATTCCTGTATTTGCTTCGTATTCGGAATTGAATACACGAGCGGTTCCAGTAAAAACCAAGCCTTCTTTTCCAGTTATTTTTGCAACGGCACCAGTAGGAGATAAGTTTCCTTTAAGGATTCTTAAATGACCTGTTTCTTTTATTGGCGC
>DATGMW010000008.1:0-25851 GCA_035307105.1 Flavobacteriaceae bacterium | reverse complement strand
AGCGTTGTAAAAGAGTTTCAAGTAATTCGTCTTATAGACGGATATCGACATAGAGGGCATTTGTTTACCAAAACAAACCCTGTACGTGAAAGAAGAACTTATACGCCCACTTTAGCTGTTGAAAACTTCGGACTCTCGAAGGACGATTTAAATACAGTGTTTCAAGCGGGAGATATCATAGGATTTAAAGGTGGTGCTACACTACAGCAAATTATAGATAGACTAGAAGATGCCTACTGCGGATCGATTGGATTCGAGTACATGTATATAGATAGTCCTGAAAAAATAGAATGGATTCAGAATTGGATCTCAGACAATAAGGTGAACGTTAAGGTGCCAAAGGAAAACAAGATTCATATCTTGAAAATGCTAAATAAAGCGGTTTCCTTTGAGACTTTCCTACACACTAAATACGTCGGACAAAAACGATTCTCTCTAGAAGGAGGGGAAAGTCTTATTCCTGCATTGGATGCGTTGGTAGAAAATGCAGCGGAGCAAGGAGTAAAGGAGTTTGTTATGGGAATGGCACACCGAGGTAGATTGAGTACGCTTACCAATATTTTTGGAAAAAGTGCAGAAGATATTTTCGGTGAATTCGATGGGAAAGATTACGACCAAGACGATTTTGCGGGAGACGTAATGTATCACCTAGGTTGGACCAGCGACCGTGTGTCGGCTACAGGAAAGAAAATAAACCTGAATATGGCACCAAACCCTTCTCACCTAGAAACGGTTGGCGCGGTTGTAGAAGGAATTGTACGTGCTAAACAAGACAACGGCTATTCGGAAGACCCAAAACAAGTATTGCCGATTATTGTACATGGCGATGCTGCTATTGCTGGTCAAGGTATAGCTTATGAAGTGGTGCAAATGGCACAATTAGACGGGTATAAAACCAATGGTACCATACATATAGTGGTAAACAACCAGGTTGGTTTTACAACAAACTACCTAGATGCTAGATCGTCTACTTACTGTACCGACGTAGGTAAAGTTACTTTGTCGCCAGTAGTGCATGTAAATGCAGACGATGCAGAAGAGGTGGTTCGTGCAGCTAGATTTGCACTGGAATATAGAATGAAGTTTGGTGGCGATGTATTTATAGATCTATTAGGATATCGTAAATACGGACATAACGAAGGAGATGAACCACGTTTTACGCAGCCAAAACTATACGAAGCAATTGGAAAACATAAGAATGTAAGAGATCTTTATGCCGATAAATTAATCGAGCAAAAGGTTATTGAAGAGGGCTTTGTTGAAAAGATAGAAAAAGAATTTAAAGACGAGCTAGAAGAAAGTCTAGAGGACTCACGTAAGGAGAGCACCACCACTATTACGCCGATTATGCAAGGTAAGTGGAAAGATTATGTGCAAGCCGACGAGAAAACAATGCTAAAAGCTGTAGACACTACCTATCCGCTAGAAAAGTTAGATAAGATAGTAGAAACACTAGTTAAGCTTCCTAAAGACAAGGAGTTTATACGACAAATAACTCGTTTGATAAAAAACAGAGACAAGCGTTATTTCACCGATAATAAGCTGGATTGGGCGATGGCAGAGCTATTGGCCTATGGGTCGCTTATAGAAGAAGGGTATAACGTACGGATCAGTGGACAAGATGTAGAGAGAGGTACATTCTCTCATCGACATGCGGTTATAAAAACCGCTTCGAAAGAAGAAGAAATCATACAATTGCGTAACATCCCAAATGCAAAAGGGAAATTCAACATATTCAATTCCCTATTGTCCGAGTACGGCGTAGTTGGTTTTGATTATGGTTATGCACTTGGAAGTCCAGAAACGCTAACCATTTGGGAAGCACAATTTGGAGACTTTAGCAATGGTGCACAGATTATGATAGACCAATATATCTCTGCAGGAGAAGACAAATGGAATATCCAGAACGGATTGGTTATGTTGTTGCCTCACGGTTACGAAGGTCAAGGTGCAGAGCACTCTTCGGCTAGAATGGAACGATATTTACAGATGTGTGCAGACGACAATATGTTTGTGGTAGATTGTACTACTCCAGCCAATATGTTCCACGTGCTACGTCGTCAACAAAAAGCAAACTATCGTAAACCATTGATTATATTTACACCAAAGAGCTTGTTGCGTCATCCATTGGTTGTATCTACAAAAGAAGAATTTGCAGAAGGAGCTTTCCAAATGTTGATAGACGATGCATCGGCGAAAGGTAGCAAAGTAAAAACATTGGTATTCGTTACCGGAAAGTTCTACTATGACTTGTTGAGCAAGCGCGAAGAACTAGGGCGTGAAGACGATGTGGCTTTGGTTCGTATTGAGCAATTATTCCCATTGCCAAAAGACGACATCCGCAAAGTACTAAAGAAATATAAAAATGCTACCGATGTTGTGTGGGCACAAGAAGAGCCTAGAAACATGGGGGCATATATGCACATGTTGTTGCATCTAGAAGAAGCTTCAGGCTTTAGAGTGTGTAGTCAAGATCTACATGCTGCACCAGCGGCGGGAAGCTCGGTTAGAGCAAAAATTCGTCATGAAGCAGTGCTGGATAGCGTGTTTAATAAAAAATAAATAATTAAATTGTAATTTAATCCTTAACAAAGGAAAAAATAGAATAGTATGGCATTAGAAATGAAAGTACCCTCGCCGGGTGAGTCCATTACGGAAGTAGAAATTGCGCAGTGGTTGGTAGAAGATGGAGATTATGTAGAGAAAGACCAAGCCATTGCAGAAGTGGATAGCGATAAAGCTACCTTAGAATTACCTGCAGAAGCAAGCGGAATTATTACGCTTAAAGCGGAAGAAGGAGATGTTGTTGCTGTAGGAGCAGTGGTTTGCTTAATCGATACAGATGCTGCAAAGCCAGAGTCCGATGCAAAAGAGGAAGCTCCCAAGAAGAAGGAAGAGGCTCCTAAGAAAAAAGAAGAAAAGAAAGAAGAAGCTCCAAAGAAGGAGACTACTTATGCTACTGGAACACCATCTCCAGCAGCGAATAAAATATTACAGGAAAAGGGAGTAAAACCAGCAGCTGTTTCCGGTACTGGAAAAGACGGCCGAATAACTAAAGAAGATGCTGTAAAGGCAGTTCCTTCTATGGGTGCGCCAGGTGGAGGTTCTCGAAACTCTACATCAAAAAGAATGTCTATGCTGCGCAGACGTGTGGCAGAGCGTTTGGTTTCTGTAAAGAACGAAACAGCTATGCTTACTACCTTCAACGAGGTGGATATGAGCGAGATATTTGCGTTGCGTACTAAGTATAAAGATAGATTTAGAGATAAACATGGTGTAAACCTTGGCTTTATGTCCTTCTTTACATTGGCAGTAGTACGTGCGTTGGAATTATATCCAGATGTAAACTCTATGATTGAAGGAGATAATATGGTAACTTTTGATTTCAAAGACATTTCCATTGCAGTTTCTGGACCAAGAGGATTGGTAGTACCTGTAATTCGAAATGCAGAATCCTTATCTTTCCGTGGTGTAGAGTCAGAAGTTAGACGTTTGGCAATTCGCTCTCGTGATGGTGATATTACCGTAGATGAAATGACTGGAGGTACTTTTACCATTACCAACGGTGGCGTATTCGGCAGTATGATGTCTACGCCAATTATAAACCCACCACAATCGGCTATTCTTGGAATGCATAATATCGTAGAACGCCCTATCGTTAGAGATGGCGCTATTGCGATTGCTCCAATGATGTATATTGCCTTATCTTATGACCACCGTATAATCGACGGTCGTGAGTCTGTAGGGTTCTTAGTGGCTATTAAAGAAGCTATAGAAGATCCAATCGAACTATTGATGGATGGAAATATAGAGCGTGCTTTAGAGTTGTAAAAAACAAGAAGTCACCTAAATATAAAAGCTCGCTAGTATGCAAATACCAGCGAGCTTTTTTTATTTTTTACGATGTAATTATAGTGCTATAGTGCGGAAGCCTAACTCTTGTAGACCGTAGTAATAGGTAAATCCATTTCCTGTTATTTCTACTGACTTAGGTAAATCTCCTTCGGTTACGCCAAGTTTATCCATTGCAAACTTACAAACTACAATGCGAACACCAGATTTCTCTGCACGTTCTATAAAGGGTAGTAGGTTTTTGTCCTCGGCAAGCTCTTTAACCACAGCGCCAATCAATACAACTTCGAATTGGATGTCCTTGCTTTGCTCTTTGTACATTTCGCCAGTTACAATAGATGCCATTAAATATTGTCCATTGTCTACCATTATACCATACTTGCCATCTTTTTGCAGCCCAGCTTGGTTAACTTCTTCTATGGAATGAGTTTGTGCATTTGTTGTTTGTGTTACTCCAAAACTCAGGAAGGCAACAGATAAAACTAAAAATAACTTTTTCATGTTTATTGTTTTGATTAAAATAGGTTACCTCGAGTAAGACGTAATCTAGCCTCAATCATTACAGATATTTTTTTATTTGCTCTACAAGCTCTTTGGATGGAATGAGTCCGGCATGTCGCCATAACACCTCGCCACTTTTAAATAACAATATGGAGGGTACGCTACGCACATGGAATGCTGCAGCGATTAGTGGGTTCTTATCCGTATCTATTTCTAAATACTGAATGCGATTTTGTATTTCATTCTTTGCGGAGGTAAGTATGGGAAGCATAGTTTGGCAAGTTCCACACCAAGAAGCGTGGAAACTTACCAGACTGAGTTTTTTACTAGATATGCTTTTTGCAAAAGGCATACTACTTACTTCTGTTCTGGATACCCTAATTCATTTAAGGTTTCGGTAAGTGTGTTTTTGGAAACAGATCCTTCTACCTTGACGCTAAGGTTTAGTTTATCGAAGCTCACGTTCTGTACGCCTTCTATTTTGCCTAATTCTGTTTGTATGGTGTTTATACATCCATCGCAGGTTACGTTGTTTACTTTAATATTGTGTGTCATAATTTATTGATTTTTTAGATTAATTTTTCTTTGCTAAAATTCGAATCACATCGGCTTTCCCTACATGGTGATTTCCTTCATTAAGCTCTGTAGTGGTTTCTTCGGAAAGGATAAATTTAAAATCTTTGAAGTCTTCTTTTAGCTCCTCTAAGTTATACAACATTTTTATATTTTTTGGTCCACCTGCTTTCGGATTTTCTTTTTGATTGGTTTGGTGGCTCTTAGAAAAGCCTTCTAGAAGGATGTAGCCGCCTTTTTTTACGAAGCCTGCTAACTTCTTGTGGTACTCCCTACGAGTGTCCTCTGGAAAATGTGCATAAATCAATACCAAAGCATCAAAGCTCTCTAAGGCATAATTCGCGTTAGCTACATCGGTTATATGGTAGTCTATAGATACTCCTTTTGACGTAGCAAGTTGTAAGGCCTTCATTTTCCCAGCCTCACTTGGATCGAAAGCTACCACTTCCCATCCTTTTTTAGCGGCATATACGGCATTTCTTCCTTCACCTTCTGCTGCAAATAATATTCGCCCTGGTTTTAGGTTTGTTAGTTGTTCTTTCACATATTCGTTGGGTTCTTCTCCATAAATATATTCCTCAGCAGAAAAACGCTCGTCCCAAAATGCACCAATATCTTTTGTCATAATCATCTATTTTTGTGCAAATATCGCTATAAACAGCTTGTCCTATCGTAACTTTTGTTGCACAAGCTTTTTATTAGTCTTTAAGGTACAAGCAGTTTCTACCATAGTCTATTACCGCACGATGTTTCTTTAAGAAATCAGCACCTAATATTCCGTCCACAGCTTTTTCACCTACTTCCTGTAGTGCAATATTGATGTGGGATAAATCGAAGAGAACCATTCCTACGTTTCTATCCTTCCAAGAACCAATTTGTAATTCGTTTTTATGCGAAATCTGAGTTTTCATCCCCAAAGCTCCAGCTCCTGCAGCCATTATATCGCTTTTCTCATGTATAATATCGAAGTGGATTGCCATATTGATATCCACACAAGTGGTAGATGCACCAGTGTCTAATATAAGCCTAGCCTCTTTATCGTGTATCTTTGTGCGAACTAAGTAGTGTGTCGAGACCAATCTCTTTAATGGGATGCGAACAAAACCTTTGTCTTCGAGCAAATTGCGTAGCTCCATGTTTTTTTATGGTAAATATACGCAACTAAATATGTAGATTTGCAATTATGTTTATAGATACACACACCCATTTATATAGTGAAGAGTTCGATAAGGATCGAGACGAAAGTATAAAACGAGCCCATGCACATGGCATTTCGAGTTTTATTCTACCAGGGATAGACTCCGATTCTATTGAGCCTATGGAGCGATTGCATCAACAATATCCCGATGTAACCTTTATGATGGCAGGTTTGCATCCATCCTATGTTAAGCCAGATACCTATAAGAAGGAGTTGGAGATTGTAGCGCAGCAGTTGCAAAACAACAAAGAAAACTATGTTGCAGTAGGCGAAATTGGAATTGACCTACACTGGGATAAGACCACCTTGGAGATTCAGAAAGAAGCTTTCCGTACCCAAATTCAGTGGGCAAAGAAATATGACTTGCCTATAGTAATCCACTGTCGGAAAGGATTTGATGAAGCTTTCGAAGTCTTAGATCAAGAGGCTAGTGAAGATTTAAGAGGCGTATTCCATTGTTTTGGAGGAACTTTAGATCAAGCAAATCGTGCGTTGCGTCTTGGAATGAAGCTAGGAATAGGAGGAGTGGTTACGTTCAAAAATGCAAAGCTAGCCAAGGTAGTGCAGCAATTACCATTAGATGCATTGGTTTTAGAAACCGATGCGCCTTATCTTGCACCAGTGCCATATCGAGGAAAAAGAAATGAAAGCAGTTATATTCCGCATATCGCCGAGAAAATTGCCGAATTGCACGACTGTTCCGTTCAGAAGGTGGCCGATGTGACTACCCAAGTGGCAAAAGAATTATTTAAGTTGCCTTTGTAATATATAAAAGACTATAGTTAATAGAAGCATGGAGAAAAAAGCAAATATTCTTTTGATATATACCGGTGGTACCATTGGGATGATTAAAGATTTTAAAACAGGCGCATTGCGTGCTTTTGATTTCGATGATTTATTAAAGCATATCCCAGAGCTTAAGATATTGGATTGCGAAATTGCAACTACCAGTTTTAAAACGCCTATAGATAGCTCTAGCATCAATCCACAAGACTGGCAAAATCTAGCTAGTATTATTGAAGAGAATTATCACGCATACGATGGTTTTGTGGTGCTGCATGGAAGCGATACTATGTCTTTTACCTCTTCGGCAATGAGCTTTATGCTGGAGAATTTGTCCAAACCTATTATTTTTACCGGATCGCAGCTTCCTATTGGGGATTTGCGTACGGATGCTAAAGAGAACTTGATAACCTCTATACAGCTAGCTTCTTTAAGAGAAAAAGGAAAGCCTAAAATAAGAGAGGTGTGTTTGTATTTTGAGTACAAATTATATCGTGCCAATCGTACTTCTAAGATACATGCCGAGCATTTTGAAGCCTTTTCATCTTATAATTATCCGCCATTGGCCACCAGTGGAGTTCATCTGGTGGTAAACCATGATGCTTTGTTGCCAAGGCCTAAAGTAGAGCGTCCTTTGCATGTACATAAAGATTTATGTTCGAATGTGTTGATACTGAAGATGTTTCCTGGGATATCGAAAGATATTATCCAACATATATTTTCTTATCCCAAGCTCGAAGGCTTGGTTTTAGAAACCTATGGAAGTGGAAATTTAACGGATGAGGGGTGGTTCTTAGATGCTTTAAGGGAGTTGATTGATTCGGGAGTTCATGTAGTCAATGTAACCCAGTGTTCTGGTGGGAGTGTTATTATGGGCTTGTATGAAACCAGTGTAGAAATGATGCGTATGGGAGTGATCTCTGGAAAAGATATCACCTCCGAAGCGGCGATAGTCAAAATGATGTGTCTTTTAGGACAAAATATCTCGCCCAAAAGCTTCAAAACGTTTTTCGGAACTGCCTTAAGAGGGGAAATGCGTTAAATATCGCTAGAATTTGCTCATTTTGCATTAATATTATTTCGTTACTTGGCGTAGCTAAATAATTTATCTTATACTTGCAGAAGCAAATGAAATTAAAGAGAGGTGGCCGAGCGGTCGAAGGCGCTCGCTTGGAAAGCGAGTATGCGGCAACGTATCGAGGGTTCGAATCCCTTCCTCTCTGCAATAACTCAAAATTGGTTCGTTGGATAAAGAGGCTGATTTTGAGTGAACTAAAGCACAAGCATATTGTGTTTTATACCAATTTAAGAATTGCTTTGGGTAATTCTTGATGGTAACAGATTAATTTTTATATCTTTATCCATTCAAAACTTTAAAATAAAAAGTCGATAGCAATGAAGAAATTATTTTCTATTATGGTAGTTGCCACAATGTTACTGATTGGGGCAAACGTAACAAACGCAGCACCAGCTAGTACAATGGCGGTGTCGAATACAGTAGAGGCGCAGGTAATAAATACACTGATTCAGGATGATGGTGGCGAAGGAACTGCAGAAGCAAGAACTTTTCACCAAGAATTAAAACAACGTTTTATTGAAGGTGGACCAGCTTTCATGGGGGTTGTTTTACTTTGTCTTATCTTAGGACTTGCTATCGCTATTGAAAGAATCATTTTCTTGAATCTTTCTACTACGAACAACAAAAAGTTAGCACAAGAAGTTCAAGATGCACTTAACGATGGTGGTGTAGAAGCAGCTTTGGAAGTATGTAGAAATACAAGAGGACCAGTAGCATCTATATATTACCAAGGAATCAGCCGTTCTACCGAGAGTATCGAAGAGGCAGAGAAAGCTGTAGTAGCATACGGAGGAGTACAAATGGGACACTTAGAGCGTAACGTGTCTTGGATATCCCTATTTATCGCACTAGCTCCAATGCTTGGGTTTATGGGTACTGTAATTGGTATGATTGTAGCATTCGACCGTATTGAGGCTGCAGGGGATATGAACCCAGCACTAGTAGCAGGAGGTATTAAAGTAGCACTACTTACCACCGTATTTGGACTTATCGTAGCGATGATTCTTCAAGTATTCTACAACTATATTATTGCTAAAATTGATAGTATTGTTAACGGGATGGAAGATGCGTCTATCACCCTTATCGACATGCTAGTAGATTACAAGAATAAAAAATAATATTTAAGACACAACAGTATGGGTTTATATAAAGTATTAAAGATTGTAGCACTTGTGCTAGGAGTTCTAGGTGCGGTTGCACTTGCCAATCTTCTGTTTACAGGAGATGAGGTGGTGAAGCAAACTGGAGATGGACTAAACTTGTTCTTAAACCTTGCTTATGTAACTTTTTTCTTGACAATTGCATTGGTACTAATATTTGTACTTAGAGATTTATTCACCTCCGATAGCATTAAATCAACGTTGATCGGTGTTGGATTGCTTGTAGTAGTAGTAGCAATCTCCTATGGAGTAGCTAATGGCGATGCCATTACTTTACCAAATGGATCACAATTGTCTGAATCGGGTTCCCGTTGGGTGAGCACAGGGCTAAATGCATTCTATGTCTTAGGAATAGGAGCAATAGCAGCGCTGCTAGTAAGTGAGATTAAGAATTTAACAATAAGTAAATAATATGGCTAGAAGAGAAGTTCCAGAAGTAAATGCTGGATCCATGGCAGACATCGCGTTCTTGCTACTGATATTCTTCTTAGTTACAACTACTATTGAGAAAGATTCAGGAATCGCAAGAACCTTACCGCCAATCGATGAAATTGAAGAGGAAGTAAATATTCGAAAACGTAACTTATTTATAGTAAACGTCAATAAAGACGACCAATTGCTTGTAAATGAAGAGTCTATGAATTTGAAAGATTTACGCCAGGCCGCTATCGAGTTTATCGATAACGGAGGAGCACCTCAAGGCACAGCAGATTACTGTGACTTTTGTAAAGGATTGCGTGACCCTAAATCTTCCGATAATCCAGAGAAAGCAATTATCTCATTACAAAATGACAGGCTAACGTCTTATAAGATGTATATAGCCGTTCAAAATGAGTTAGTAGCAGCTTATAACGAGTTGCGAAACAGAGAATCACAACGTCTGTATGGATGGGATTACACCGAAGTTAAAAATGCAATCGCAGAAGGTAACTATAGAGGGGATGTAGAAAAAGCAGAAGAAAGATTGAAGGAAATTCAGAAAATGATACCTCAAAAACTTTCGGAAGCAGAACCAAGAAGCAGAGCAAAATAGTAAACTGAAAATTAATTATGGCAAAATTCACAAAGAAACAAAGTGGTGCATTACCAGCTATTTCTACCGCTTCTTTACCGGATATAGTTTTTATGCTATTGTTCTTTTTCATGGTGGTTACCGTTCTAAGAGACAGCAGCCTATTGGTGGAGAATACCCTGCCAAAAGCAGATCAAGTGGAGAAGCTAATGAAAGACCGCTCTGTATTTATCTACGCCGGGAAACCAAGCGAAAGATATAGAGAAAGCTACGGTACTTCAGCTAAAATACAAATAGGAGATAAGTATACAGAAGTAGATAACCTCCAGTTTGCGCTGACAGAATTACGTCAAAAGCTGCGACCAGAACTACAAGATAAAGTAATGGTGGCACTTAAAGTAGATGAAGATACAAGAGCAGGATTGGTAGGAGATATAAAGCAAGAACTAAGAGAGTTAAACATGCTTAAGATTATATATATCACCTCTCCTGGTAATGAGCTAAACTAAACTATTACATTTATAATTCAATAATATTAAAAAGCGTCTATTTAAAATAGACGCTTTTTTATTCTACACTGTTTTTACTCTTATCTTTATACCATGAAGAGAGTTATTTTAATCTTTTTACTATTGGCCTGTATTCCATTCTATGCTGTTGCACAAGAAGAGGATTCAGAGGTTGTTATAGATGATAAGTATAGAGAGGATCAGTTCTATGCTGGCTTCTCTTATTCTATGCTTAGCAAGCTTCCACAGGGCACTAGACTTCGTGGACTGTCCGGGTCTCTTCAAGTTGGGTTTTTAAGAGATTTTCCGTTAAATAAAAGACGGAATATTGCATTGGCTGGAGGGGTAGGACTTAGCATCAATCGGTATGGACAGAATTTATTTATAGGAAAAGGGGAAGACTCTGAATTTATTTATCGCATCTTAGGAAAAGAGGGACCTGTAAAGTATAGTTCCAATCGTTTAGGAACCTATATTTTGGAGCTTCCAATTCAAATACGATGGAGAGGTTCTACCGCTGAGAAATATAACTTCTGGCGTGTTTATGCTGGAGTAACTGCTGGATATATTTATAGGTCGCAATCTGTATTTAAACAGCCCGACAATAAAGTGGTGGCCACAAACATATCGGACTTGCAAAAATTGCGGTGGAGTGCTAGTTTAAGTTTTGGTTTTAACAAGATAAACTTCTTCTTTAAATATGATTTAAACGATCTATTTAAAGAAGATACCTATACTACCGATGGTACCTTGATAGAGCTGCGACCTCTTCAGTTTGGATTTATCTTCTATATTCTATAACAAATAGGACACTAAATAAAGTTGTGGAGTAGCACCTATTATAAAGCCTAGAACTAGTTCTGTTGGTGTATGGCGTTCCATATATAACCTAGAGCTTGCCACCCACCCATTGGCTAGTATTAATACCATAATGTAGAGTAGCAAGTTTAAACGAAAGTAGATACTCAAACCGATTACAAATACCAATAACCCACTTATTGCCATCTGATGTAAACTTGCTTTTACCTTCAAAAGCACCAGAAGTAATGCGGTTAAAACGGACGACAATATGCCATAGATAAATACTTTTAAGGGCAACAAGTAATCTAGCTTCCCCATCACAAGTATGGCTATCAGACATAGGGCATATAAAAATAAAGGAATGATCCGCTGCTTGGTATCTGTAACGTCCCAGTCGCTTATCTTTTTACGCAGTTTTAAATAGCTCCATAGCAACGCTGGTAACACCAGCGTAAATAGCAAAAAGTCTTTATAGCTTAATGAAACTAATAGGTCCCACTGGTGTACTGGTTGAATTGCTATATACAGGAGCCAGCCAATAGTGGGGAGAAGCAGAGGGTGAAATATATAGGAGCCTAATCGCAGTAAAAAGCCCATAAACTATAGTTCTCTCCTTAAACGTGCTACTGGAATGTCTAATTGCTTTCTGTATTTTGCAATGGTTCTTCTAGCTATAGGATAGCCTTTCTCCTCCAAAAGCGAAGCCAATATCTCGTCTGTATGTGGTTTGGTTTTGTCTTCTTTATCTATAATGCTTTGTAGAATGTCTTTTATTTCTAAGGTAGACACCTCTTCTCCATCTACATTGGTCATAGATTCGCTAAAGAACTCTTTTATCAACTTTGTGCCGTAGGGTGTTTCTACATATTTACTGTTGGCGACTCTAGATACAGTAGAGATATCCATATGGATGGTTTCTGCAATATCCTTTAAAATCATCGGTTTTAACTGACGCTCATCACCACTTAGGAAATAGTCTTCTTGGTATTCCATAATAGCAGTCATGGTAAGCATAAGTGTTTGTTGTCTTTGACGGATAGCATCTATAAACCACTTGGCGCCGTCTAGCTTTTGCTTTACAAACTGTACCGCCTCTTGTTGCTCTTTGGTAGGTTTTTCACTCTCTTTATAACCTTTTAGGATGTTGGAGTATTCATTGGAAATATGAAGGTCTGGTGCATTTCGTCCATTGAGCGTTAAATCTAATTTACCATCTATAATCTTAATGGTAAAGTCTGGAATTACATGTTCTATAATACGGGTATTGCCCGAATAAGATCCTCCTGGCTTAGGATTTAGCTGCTCTATTTCTTGAATCCCTTCACGTAGAGTATCGGTGTCTATTTTTAATCTTCTTTCTAATTGGGAGTAATGTTTTTTAGAAAACTCATCAAAATAATCTTTTAAGATCGTTGTAGCCAATTGGATTGAATCGGTCTGTGTTTTTCGCTCTAGTTGTAGTAACAGGCATTCCTTTAAATCTCTAGCGCCTACTCCAGCGGGATCTAGGGTTTGTACGGTTTCTAATATTTTTTCGACCACTGGTAGTTCGGAATAGATATTTTGAGTGAATGCTAGGTCATCTAAGATGTCTTCTAGGTCACGTCGTATATATCCACTGCTATCTATACTTCCAACCAAAAACTCCGCTATAGCGTACTCCGTATCGTCTAGTCGATAGGTGCTTAATTGCGTTAATAGGTATTGCGTGAACGATGTGCCAGAGGCATAAGGTACTTGTTTGTCCTCATCATCGGCAGAATAGTTGCTGCTAGACAACTTGTAGCTCGGTGTTTCATCGTCGCTTAGGTAATCATCTACATTGATGTCCGTTTCGATAACCTCCGTACCATCATCGTCAAATTCATTGCTTAGGTCTTCGTCGATCTCCTCTTTCTCTTTGCCACTTTCTAGCAAGGGGTTTTCTTCTAATTCCTGTTGTACACGTTGTTCGAATGCCAAAGTGGGAAGCTGAATGAGCTTCATAAGCTGAATCTGTTGTGGAGATAGCTTTTGCGAAAGTTTTAATCGTAGTTCTTGTCTAAGCATAGCAATGCAATATAAGTTGTCTAAAGCTAACAAAACTATCTCCTAATGGCAAGAAGATAGTTTTGTATCGTTGACTTTAACTTTAGTTTTAGAACTCTAAATGGTTTGGATAACGTGGGAAAGGGATTACATCGCGTATATTGGTCATTCCAGTAACGAATAGTACCAACCGCTCAAAGCCCAATCCGAAACCGCTATGGGTAACCGAACCGAATTTACGGATGTCCAGGTACCACCATATTTCTTTCTCGTCTATCCCCATATTTTTCACTTTCTCCAACAGTACATCGTAGCGCTCTTCTCTTTGGGAACCACCTACAATTTCGCCTATTCCTGGGAAAAGTACATCCATGGCACGAACGGTTTTGCCATCTTCGTTAGGGCGCATATAGAATGCTTTTATGTCGGCCGGATAATCGAATAGAATGACTGGCTTTTTAAAGTGTTTTTCTACCAAATAGCGTTCGTGCTCGCTTTGTAAGTCTACGCCCCAAGCATTTACTGGATATTTAAACTGTCCTCTTTTATTTGGTCTAGAGTCTTTAAGAATGTCAATAGCTTCGGTATAGCTCACACGTTTAAACGTGTTTTCCATAATAAACTGTAGCTTATCGCGTAAAAGCATATCACTTCTATCTGCTTTTGGCTTTTTCTCCTCTTCTTTGCTGAGTCTTTCTTCTAGAAAAGCGATGTCGTCCGCACAATGCTCTAAGGCATATCCGATGACGTATTTAATAAAATCTTCGGCAAGATCCATGTTGTTGTCTAGATCGAAGAATGCCACTTCTGGTTCTACCATCCAGAATTCTGCCAAGTGTCTTGTAGTATTGGAGTTTTCTGCACGGAAGGTTGGTCCAAAAGTATACACTTTGCCCAGTCCCATCGCATAGGTTTCTGCTTCCAGCTGCCCACTAACCGTTAAGTTGGCCGTTTTTCCGAAGAAATCTTTAGAGTAATCTATCTTTCCATCCTTACCTTTTGGTGGGTTTTCAAGATCCATATTGGTCACCTGGAACATCTCACCAGCTCCCTCGGCATCACTAGAAGTTAGGATAGGGGAGTGCATGTGGAAGAATCCGTTTTCTTGAAAGTATTTGTGAATAGCAAAAGAAAGTGCCGATCGAACACGCATTACAGAGGCAATGGTGTTGGTACGTGCACGCAAATGGGCTTGTTCGCGTAAGGTCTCTAGGCTATGTCTTTTTGGAGACAAGATGGTTTTCTTAACCTTCTCACTGTCTGCATCACCAAGAATCTCAATTTCTTTGACTTCGATTTCCACAGCTTGTCCGCGTCCTTGGCTTTCTTTTATTATTCCAGAAACTCCTAAGGCAGCTCCTATAGTTATTCTATCTAGTAGCGCTTTGTCGAAGGATTCAAAATCTATTACACACTGGATGTTGTTGATAGTACTTCCGTCGTTTAGTGCAATAAAACGATTGCTTCTAAAAGAACGAACCCAACCTTTGACGTTTACGGTATGAAGCGAAGGCTCCATTTTCAATAATTTCTTAATTTCAATGTGCTGCATAAATCTTTGGTATTTAATAGGGTGTAAAGATACTTTATAGGGCAATTAACCGCAAGTATCCTAGTCTGTATCTTCTATTTCGTCTACTTCCTTGTCTGGGAATAATTTTAATGCTAGTTTCTTAAAGGTTTTTTTATTGGAAACACTTTTGTCTAAAGATAACAATAAGGATGGTAGGAAAAGCAAGTTGGATAGCGTTGCAAAAAACAGAGTTATCGACACTAAGATTCCTAAGGCTACGGTTCCTCCAAAGCTAGATAGGGTAAATACCGAGAATCCAAGCAATAGTACAATGGAAGTGTAGAGCATGCTTATTCCCGTTTCTCTAATAGCTGCATAAACGGACTTTTTAATCTTCCAATTACTTGCAACAAGCTCTTGTCGGTAGCGTGCTAAGTAGTGAATAGCATCGTCTACCGAAATTCCAAACGCAATACTAAATACTAGAATCGTAGAGGGTTTAATGGGGACACCAAAATAGCCCATAAGTCCAGCAGTAACAATCAGCGGAAGCAGGTTGGGGATAAGCGATACCAAAATCATTTTAAAGCTTCGGAACATCCAAACCATGATAAGAGAAATAAGGAATACAGCTAAAGCTAAAGAAAGGATTAGGTTGTTCACCAAATACGTAGTTCCCTTCTGAAAAATAAAGGCCTTCCCAGTAATCGATACTTCAAAGCGGTCTTCTGGAAATATTTTGCTTATCTCTTTTAATAAATCCTCCTCTAGTTCGTTGTATTCATCGGTGCTAGTGTCTTTCATGTAGGTAGTTATCCTAGCGTATTGTCCAGTAGAATCCACATAGCTTTCCAATAGATTGTCGCTTTGCTCTGCATTGTTCATGTAAGGTAGAATAAAGCTTCGCTCTTGCGTATTTGGCAGTTGATAATAATCTGGATTGCCATTATAAAAGGCTTGCTTGGCGTACTTAACCAAGTTCACCACAGAAATGGATTTGGAGAGTGCTGGCTGCTCGTCTATATAAATTTGCAGCTCGTCCATGCGCTTTAAAGTAGCGGGCGACATCACTCCTTTTTTACGTTTGGTGTTGACCAAAATCTCCAATGGCATAATGCCTTCGAATTCCTTTTCAAAGTAGCGAATGTCTTTAAAGAACGCTGCTTTCTGTGGCATATCCTCTATAAGACTTCCCGATATTTCGATTTTATATATCCCAATAATTCCAAAAACCAATAATCCCACCGCTGTTGAGAATATAGCAAAGCGTTTCTTTCGTACCAAGTGCGCTACTAGATTTACAAATCGATTGGCCCATCGTTTGGTGTGGTGTTTTAGATGCTTTTGCTTGGGCATTGGCATGTAGCTGTATAAGATTGGAATCAGGATGATGCTGATTAGGAAAACAGCCATAATATTTATGGAGGCAACGAGTCCAAACTCTTTTAGCAAGGTGCTATTGGTAAGGGTAAACGTAGCAAAACCCATGGCTGTAGTGGCATTGGTAAGCAGGGTAGCATTTCCTACTTTGGCTATAACGCGTTGCAAGGATTTAATCTGGTTTCCATGCGCAAGGATTTCCTGTTGGTATTTATTTATGAGATAAATACAGTTGGGAATTCCTATAACGATTATCAGCGGTGGAATAATCGCCGTTAGGATAGTGATTTCGTACTTAAGTAGTCCCAGCGTTCCAAAAACCCACATTACCGCAATAAGTACAGTAGATAGTGCAATGAGTGTGGCACGTACCGATCGGAAAAAGAAGAAGAAGATCAGCGATGTTATAAACAGTGCTGCACCTACAAAAATACCGATTTCGTCTACGATGTTTTTCGCATTCAAGGTTCGAATGTACGGCATGCCCGAGGTATGTACTTGTATGCCTTGCGATTCCTCAAACTCTTCGATAAGGGGTATAAGATCGTCTAGAATAAACCTTTCTCTAAACGGAGTGTTTACTAATTCCTTCTTTAGGTAGACAGCGGTTCGCACCGACTCTTTGTTCGGACTATAGATCAGTCCTTCAAAAAATGGCAGCTTGTATAGTAGCTCTTGTTTGTAACGGTCTACTTGCTCTTGGCTAGTAATGCTATCGGTTATAAACTTTTCAATCTCAAAGGATTGGGTTTCGTCGTTTTTCTTTAGAATGGGTAGATCGCCAATAGAAAGTGTAAAGTCAACCGTACTGTACGTGTTTATTTTCTTTGCAAGCGTTTCCCATGCGGCTAGTTTTTCTGGAGTAAATAGGGTAGAATCCGTTACTCCCATCACGATTAGGTTCCCTTCTTCGCCAAATAACTCTAAAAATTTATTGTATTCTAGGTTGTGCGCATGGTCGTCTGGCAGTAAGTTAGCTTCCGTGTGGGTGAACTTTATATGCTGCCACTGGGTAGCCAATAGGCCGGTAGCCACCGCGAGGGCAATAAGTAAAAAAGGACGGTTCCGTAAGGTGAAACGCGCTACTTTTGTCCAAAAATCAGTGCTAAAAAGCTTGCTCAAAACGCAGGGTATTTATTGAAGAGACAAAGGTAGGGAATTAAGCCTCAAAAGTGAGATTTATACCACACTTTGTAAACTCTTTAAGTTTCCTATTTTGGTGCATCATAAAAAGATTGTTCCTAATATAGAGACTCATTTGTTTGATTGTATTATTCTATTTCTAATAAATAATTCGGTAAATTTAATGAATACAGCAGTTTTTGTTGCTAATCTGTTTTTTTTGTTAAGATTGTGTTGATCTTTTGCACTTTGGGTTTAATTATTAATTAAATGGTTTTGATTATGGATTTACGTAGGTTGGTTATTTGTTTATTTGGGGTATTATTTTCTTTCCAGAGTTATGCGCAGCAGGAGGATCTATTGGATAAAACTTGGTATTTAGATAAGTTAGTAATGAATGAAGATACCATTTACAATCCTACACGAGAGGATCATGAATTGGATTTGGCATCAACTATATATTTTAATTCTGAAAATGACGGGGCAATAGACTTTGGTGGTTGTCCTGGGGAATATCATTTTATAGATATGGTGTTTGATGAAACTGAAAATTTCTTTAATACTTCTGGAATTGGAGGTTTCCCTTTTCAATTCTGTAGCGATTTTTATCATTATTTTGAAGGTTTAAGAGAATTTACCGATTTATATTTTTATGATTTCTTCTATGGATATGGTGTTGATGTAGAGGTGTCGATTTATTATGCTGTTTATAATGATGGTAATTCTATTCAAACGCTAATATTAACCAATCCTGATGGCTATGAAGCGCATTATAGCAATGTTCACTTATCCACTACAGATTTTAAATCATTAAGTTTTAGTATTTCTCCAAATCCTGTTTTCGATCAACTACTTATTCGTTTAGAAGATGTTCCTACTTCAGTAAAATTGGAGGTACACGATATGCATGGTAGAGTAATCCATAGCTTTGATGTGTATGAAGCAGAAACCCAACTAAATGTTGCAGAGTATGCTTCTGGAGTGTATTTTATAAAACTTACGGGGAACTCTGGCAATGCTCAGGTGGCTAAGTTTGTGAAGCAGTAGAATACTCATCTAAAAGCAAAATGGCGGTTTCGTAAGAAACAGCCATTTTAATATGTATAAAAGTAAGCTCGGTTACACCGTCATTACTTCGTCTTCTTTTACTTTAAGTGCCTCGTCTACCAAAGCGATGTGCTTATCGGTAAGTTTTTGAACCTCGTCCAGCATATCTTTCTCAAGATCTTCTGTCAGTTCCATTTTTTTCAATTCCTCATTCGCATTTCTTCGGTCGTTGCGAATAGCGATTTTGCTTTCCTCTGCTTCGGCTCTTACTTGTTTTACCAATTCTTTACGTCTTTCCTCGGTTAGTGGTGGAACGTTTATAATAACGCTTTCGCCGTTATTCATCGGGTTAAACCCTAGGTTGGCTTGTTGAATAGCTCTTTCGATATCTGGAATAATTCCTTTTTCCCAAGGTTGGATAGAAATGGTCATTCCATCTGGCGTATTTATATTGGCAACTTGCGTTAAAGGGGTAGGGCTACCATAGTATTCTACCATAACGCTATGTACCATCTGTGGACTAGCTTTTCCAGCACGGATGTTTCGAAGTTTTCTATCTAAATGATCTAAAGCTTCTTTCATTGCTTCTTTAGCGGTATCAAGTACAAATTTTACTTCCTCTTCCATGATTATATTATTACGTGACGTTTAAGTTATAGATTTACAATAGTTCCTATTTTCTTGCCAAGGACTACTTTCTCTAAGTTGCCTGGGGTATTCATATCGAAAACGATAATAGGCAATTCGTTTTCATGACTTAATGTAAATGCAGTGGTGTCCATTACTTTCAGGCCTTTGTTTAGTACGTCTGTAAAGCTTATGGATTCAAATTTTACTGCATCCTTGTTCTTCTCAGGATCACTGTTGTAGATGCCGTCTACTCGGGTTCCTTTTAGGATTACATCGGCTTTAATTTCTATAGCTCGTAGAACGGCAGCAGAGTCTGTGGTGAAATATGGATTTCCAGTGCCTCCACCAAAAATTACCACTCTTCCTTTTTCTAGATGTCGAATTGCTTTTCTTCTAATAAACGGCTCGGCTACTTCGTTGATGCTTATCGCAGTTTGCAATCTGGTTGGGATATCCTCGTTTTCCAGGGCGTTTTGCAGTGCCAATCCATTTATCACGGTAGCCAGCATTCCCATATGGTCCCCTTGTACACGATCCATTCCTTGACTTGCACCAGAGAGTCCGCGGAATATATTTCCACCACCAATAACAATAGCTATCTCAATTCCTTTCTGTGCTACTTTTTTAATTTCTTTGGCATAATCCTGTAAGCGTTCTGGGTCTATACCGTATTGCTGGTCTCCCATAAGGGCTTCTCCAGATAGTTTCAAGAGTATTCTTTTGTATTCCATCATATTGTTTTACTCTGCAAAAATACGAAAAAAGATGAATTAAAAGAGGCTAATTGATAGGTGGTTAAATAAAAAACCGCTAGCCGTATTTTTTACTATACGAATAGCGGTTTAATTTGTTTTCTTGGATAGGATAGATTAGCCTAATGCTGCTCTTTTATATCCAGTAACTGTAAGATCTTTATTTACAGACTTAACATACTTAGCTACGCTTTGTTTGTTGTCTTTAATAAAGTCTTGGTGTACCAATGTATTATCTCGGTAGAAACGCTGCATCATTCCTTTAAGGATATTATCAAGCAAATGCTCTGGTTTCCCTTCTTTGATTAAGTTTTCTCTTTCGATTTCTTTTTCCTTTTCGATGATAGATGCATCTACTTGGGTTTCGTCCAGTGCGATAGGGTTCATCGCAGCAACTTGCATAGAAACGTCTTTTGCAACTTCGTCTGCTCCTTCTACATTCTTAGAAAGTCCAGTTAAGCTAGCAATTTTATTTCCAGCGTGGATATAAGCTCCAACGAATGGGGCTTCTAGTACTTCAAAAGCACCGATTTCGATTTTCTCACCGATAACACCTGTTTGCTCTAATAACTTTTCCTCTACGGTAATATCGTCGAATTTTGCAGCAAGGAAATCTTCCTTGTTGTCAAAGTTTAGCGCAAGATCCGTTAATTTGTTTGCTAAAGCGATAAAATCTTCGTTTATAGCCACAAAGTCTGTCTCACAGTTTAAGGATACGATTACACCTTTGGTGTTGTCCTCGTTTACCTTTGCAAGTACTGCACCTTCGCTAGACTCTCTGTCTGCTCTTTTTGCAGCCACTTTTTGTCCTTGCAGACGCAACACTTCGATCGCTTTTTGAGTATCGCCATTGGCTTCCTCTAGCGCTTTCTTACAGTCCATCATTCCAGCACCAGTAATCTTTCGCAAGTTATTAACGTCTGCTGCAGTTATTTTAACCATTGTATTTGTATTTATAAAAGTTGTAACTAACCTATGGGTATAGCTAAGCGCTGCACCCATAGGTTAGCATATTATATTTTTATTCTTCTTCAGAAGCTGCTTTTGCTACAGGAGCTTTAGCCTTCTTTGGCTTGGAAGCTTCTTTTTTCTTAGCTTTTTTCGGCTTATCACCGTCTTCTTTAGTAGCTTTTCTTTCGTTCAGTCCTTCGTTGATTGCATCTGTAACTCTGCTGATAATAGCATTTATAGATTTAGATGCATCGTCGTTAGAAGGAATTGCAAAGTCCACTTCTCTTGGGTCACTGTTGGTATCTACCATCGCGAAGATTGGAATGTTTAATTTGTTTGCTTCACGTATAGCAATATGTTCGCGAGTGATGTCCACTACGAAAAGTGCTGCAGGTAAACGGTTCATTTCGGCAATCGAACCTAAGTTCTTCTCTAGTTTTGCACGAAGACGGTTTACTTGTAGTTGTTCCTTTTTTGAAAGCGTATCGAATCTACCATCTTTCTTCATGCGATCGATAGAGTCCATTTTCTTAACCGCTTTTCTAATCGTAACAAAGTTGGTAAGCATACCACCTGGCCAACGCTCAGTGATATACGGCATGCTAGCTTCTTTTGCTTTGCTTGCAACGATGTCTTTTGCTTGTTTTTTAGTAGCTACGAAAAGTACTTTTCTACCACTAGATGCAATTTTTCTAAGGGCATTTTCTGCCTCTTGAAGTTTTGCTTCTGTTTTGTAAAGGTTGATAATGTGAATCCCATTACGCTCCATATAGATGTATGGTGCCATGTTTGGATCCCACTTTCTGGTAAGGTGACCAAAGTGTACACCTGCGTCCAGTAATCCTTTAATTGTTTTATTGTCTGCCATTTTTGTAATAGTTTACGTTCTGTTTAGATAGCAACCTACTTACTTCTATGTAACTTGGTTTAGATGCTAAACTAACTTCCGAATGATCGGAATAACAGCTTGTTTTTTTAATATTGTTTGTAAATAATTGTAGGAAAATCTTACTCGAAAAATATTAACGTTTCGAGAACTGGAATTTCTTACGAGCTCCTTTTTGACCGAACTTCTTACGCTCTACCATTCTAGGGTCTCTAGTAAGTAGGCCTTCTGGCTTAAGAATCGCACGGTTCTCCTCGTTTAACTCGCACATAGCGCGACTAAGGGCAAGGCGAATAGCTTCTGCTTGACCAGTGATTCCTCCACCATACACGCTTACGTTAATATCGAAGTTTGCTTCGTTATTAGTAAGAACTAGTGGTTGCTTTACTTTAAAGTTCAGCAGGTCTATAGTAAAGTACTCGGCTACGTCTTTGTTGTTTACGGTAATCTTACCTGCTCCTTTAGAAAGGTACGCACGTGCTACTGCCGTCTTACGTCTTCCTATTTTGTGAATAGTCTCCATTACTTGATGTCGTTAATGTTAATGGTTTTTGGCTGCTGCGCCTCTTGATTGTGTTCAGCATCAGCATACACTTTTAAATTTCTGTACAGATCGGCACCCAATTTGTTTTTTGGAAGCATCCCTTTTATAGCTCTTTCAACTATTCTAGATGGATGCTTAGCTGCTTCTTGTTCGGCAGTTATGCTTCGCTGTCCTCCTGGAAAACCTGTGTGACGGATGTATGTCTTGTCTTGCCACTTGTTTCCAGATAGGTTGATTTTGGAGGCGTTGATAACAACAACGTTGTCACCACAATCTACGTGAGGTGTAAAATTCACCTTGTGCTTTCCGCGTAGCAGTATCGCTACTTTGCTTGATAAGCGACCTAGAGTTTCCCCCTCAGCATCTACCAAAAGCCACTCCTTGTTAACGGTAGCCTTGTTTGCTGATACGGTTTTGTAACTTAATTGATTCAAATTAATACTTTTTTCAAATTAAACATTCCTTGATTTGGATAAATCGGGATGCAAATGTACGATTAATTATTTTAAATCCCATAGGATGTAATCTGAAAAAATAAAACAGTCCTTAAGCTAATCGCTTGATTAACAAATTTATGAGCACTAAGTGATGTAAAAGCAGAGCTTTGTTACAATGCACCAACTTGCTTTGCCGACTATTCTGTCGCATATCATTATCAGATAATCTTCTGGTTATTTCTGCGAATAATACAAAATTAAGTATTTGCTAGTCGAGTTTTACTCTTTTAGTAGCTGTAGGCTTTGTATTCCTGTTATTGTAGTGATTTGTATAAAATAGGTGCCAGATTGTAAATTGGACAGATCAAGTTGGGTCTGTAGACCGTCGGCTTCGCTGCTTATTATTTTTTGTCCTGATAGGTTATATAAAATTACTTGTTGTATTTCTGATTCAGAATGGATGTGTACAACATCAAAAGCTGGATTTGGATAGAGAATAATTTTATTGTTGTCCCTATAATCTGGAACGGACATACTTTTATCGATGTGAATGTTGTCTAGAAACAAGCTGTTTTGGAAGTTTATAGTGTGAAATCCAAAGTAATATATGTCTGTTTCCGAAACTTCAAATAGTAGTTCGGTTGTTTCAAAGTCCTCACTATAAGTATAAGTAGCTTCTTGCAGGATGGTATTCATCGATTCGTTGAAGGGCTTTTTACCAAAAGTTATTTCCAGTAGGTCCTGCTCATTATTGGCAACGGACCGCCTTTCTTTCGTTAATATTGTATTATAGGCTGCAGTCTCGAAAGATAAAATATAATTTTCTCCGGCTTCAAGGTGGATGGGAGGGGTGTAAAGCCAGCTTTCCCAATCTCGTATTACCAATTCCTCTGTATTCCCTAGCACCTTGCCGTTTAAATAATGATCTATAACTTCCCAGTTTTCTCGTTTTGACTCTTGCTCTGCACTATAACAATCAGGTAATTCATTAAGGGTAGCATTGGTTAAATCCAATTGATATGGAATTTCCATGGCAGTGCATAAAGTAGAAAAACTTCTATTGTTTGTCCAACCACTATTGTTACCACCGCATGTAGTTCTAACTTTTATTTCATACTCAGTTTCTGGATCTAGGTTTGTAAGTATATAAGGATTGGTATTTATATTTATTTCTGTTTTGTTTCTAGGCTCGCCATACTCCAAAATCCATGAAGTGGAATTATCTGAAGTGTTCCATGAAATCTGTGCTTCGTTAATCGATCTATAATCTATGTTTACGTTATAAGGAGCTATGCAAGATGGTGGATCGGTTATTCTTAAGGTAAAGTCTAGTGTACTTCCAAAACCGTTGACACCGCAGGGAGGAATAGGGTTGTATAGATTAAACCCAAGTCTAATGCGAACACGATAATCACCATTGGGTAAGTTTGGGTCTATGGTAAATTCTTCTCCACTGTTTTTGTATACGCTATTGGCGGTAAAAATCATTTCATCGGAATCAAAAATATAGTTCTGATTTGTATCCACATAAGCAGTTAAGGTATGGTAGGATGTTCCCGATTGCAACTCATAATATAAAGTACCTCCTGCATAATGCTCTACGATTAAGTTTTCGTCGAATACATAACCATTTTCTGGAAATTCAGTCCATTCTAAATCAATAGGTTCTGTAGTTCCTTCTATCGAAAAAGCGATTATCCAACTTTCATCCGTTCTCTCGGGAGAACTGGCATCGCAGTAGTCTGTTTGGCTATAAACAAGCATCGAAGTACTTATAAAAACAAGGGTTGATAAAAGTAACAGGCGTAATCTAGAGGAAGGTAAAAACAGCATGACTTTGACTTTTAAAGAAGTTTTAACTGAAGGTAGGAAAAAAGTTGTGATTAATCGAAAAGACTGTGGGTTATTTGTGCTGTTAACACCTGATTAAACCTGACAGGTTTTTGAAACCTCTTATGTTTGATTTTTAAAGCGAATAGATAATATACATCTATTTTTGCTTTCATTTTAAAAGGATAAGAACAGGAAAGGGGTTAATATTAAAACCTAGACAACATAACTGTCAGGTTTAGCTATCATCAAATTTTGAGGTCTTAAAGAAACCCTAACTAAAGGTAATAATAAACCTTATTGTTTGCTTTGTTTAAATAAAGATACAATAGTATAAACAAACCATAATCCTGAAATGGCAGTGACGATTATTACTAAGGTGTATTTTAATGTATTATCGGTACTCATGTCGAGTAAAAAATATAATAATATTGACAAGCTTTGAAGGGATAAAGCCAAGTCTTTTAATTTTGATTTCATTTTATAATGCATTGTAATTTATAATTAAAATTTAAACCCTAAAGAGAAATTTACTGTAGAGATTCTTTCAAGCTTTCGCTTTACCTCATTTTTCTTCATACTCGAAAAGTCAGATTGGGATTCGAAACCAATACCCAAAATAAAGTCGTTAGCTACTTTAAATTTCATCCCAACCTCAAAACCAAAGCCAGCATTCCAACCTTGGTTTTTATTTTTATGCGTTCCGTCTAAAGTTTGTATTTTCTCAGTCAATAAGGTATTAGCATAGAGTCCGCCTCCAGCATAAGCCTGTAGCTTATTATCAAGTTGTTCTTCAAAAAGGGCTAACGTAAAGTCTATATACAAAGGGATTCTTAAATACATCTGATCTAAAGCATAATTTTCTCCTACCGAAACTCCATTGGTCTGAAACTCCATTAGTCCTATTCCTGTACCTATTGAAGCGCCTCCAGGAAGTTGATAAGTGAAGAGAAAATCTCCTGAGTTCACCGTTCCATGAAGATCTACCATATCGGATTGCACTAATGTACCGTATCCCAATTTAGCTGAGAATTGCATACCAAATTTCGAGTTGTCCTCTGTTTTTTGATTATCCTGAGCGAATAAAGAGAACGAGCAAAATAATGCTAATAACAGGAGTGATTTTTTCTTCATAATGATTTTCGTTGATTAATTAAGACAGAATTCTTTTAAAACTAGACAAATATAATAATCTATAAATTTATGAAATTGTATAACTGAGACAATCAAAAACTTAATCCTTAAAATACCAATAAGTGTCCTC
>DATGMW010000007.1:0-4669 GCA_035307105.1 Flavobacteriaceae bacterium | reverse complement strand
CGATTCAGAATTCGAGCAGTATAAAAAAGGCTATGGGAAAACCATACTTACCGGATATGCGCGTATTGATGGTTGGGCAGTAGGAATTGTTGCTAACCAGCGAAAGGTGATGAAAGATGGTAAAGGAGAAATGCAATTTGGTGGCGTCATTTATAGCGACAGTGCCGATAAAGCCACTCGATTTATTGCCAACTGTAACCAAAAGAAAATTCCTTTAGTGTTCTTACAAGACGTGACTGGTTTCATGGTGGGAAGTAAAAGCGAGCATGGAGGAATTATTAAAGATGGTGCCAAAATGGTAAATGCAGTAAGCAACTCGGTGGTTCCAAAATTTACCATAGTAATAGGAAACTCTTACGGAGCAGGAAATTATGCAATGTGCGGTAAGGCTTACGACCCTAGACTTATCGTAGCTTGGCCAAGTGCAGAGCTTGCAGTGATGAGTGGTAATAGTGCTGCCAAAGTGCTGTTGCAAATAGAAACTGCCTCCCTGAAAAAACGAGGAGAAAAAATTACACCAGAAGTAGAGAAAGAATTATTCGATAAGATTAAAGCTACGTACGACGAGCAAATATCTCCTTATTACGCTGCTTCTAGAATATGGACCGATGCAGTAATCGATCCGCTAGATACTAGAAAGTGGGTGTCCATGGGAATCGAAGCTGCGAATAACGCCCCAATAGAGAAAGAATTTAATATGGGTGTATTGCAAGTATAGTAAAATATTGGGACTGTCTCACAAAGTGTGTAAGCTTTAATTTAACTTCTAGTAGGATTGGTTATATTCTGATCCTAGCTTCATATAAAATTAAGGACTAATTAATCTAAATCATATTTTTTTACTTACACAGTTTACGTTACAGTGTCCTTAAAACATGCCATAAACAGAAACTCTTTCGTCATAAACAGCAAATCGTTTGTCACAAAAGAGTTTCTTCTTATCACAAATGACTTACTGCTTGTAAAAGAATAAGTAACCCTCACTACATATTTATTCCATCTAGAAGCATAATACATAGCCTCTATGTATTAATACTTTGCCGCTATGTATTAATACTTTGTCACTATGTATTAATACTTTGTCGCTATGTATAAATACTTTGTCACTATGTATAAATACTTTGTCGCTATGTATTAATACTTTGTCACTATGTATTAATACTTTACCTCTATGTATTAATACTTTGTCGCTATGTATTAATACTTTGTCGCTATGTATAAATACATAGAGGCCTTGCCTTATTACTTTACATCAAAACACTCTGTTTTATTGAGAAAAACAATCGCAAAAAGATAAAAGGCATAGTATTTATCAATAAGGCTAAGTGAAGTTACCCTGACTGCTTATGTGCTCTATCTTATCCTTTTTAAGATTATAAGTTGATCATACGATTTTAGACCCAATTTACTATAAGTGTAATAAGTGCTGGCTTCTTGCTAAGGAAAGCTAGTAGCAGTAAACCTTGCCCTACTTACCGTAGTTTTCACTCTCTGCTACTATAAGTTCCACGTTTACCACAACTGCCATGGTAACTATAGAAACCAAAGAAGCCAAATTCTTCAACAAATACTTGGCGATTACATCCCCTTTAGTGGACCGACACTATCAAGTTAATTGCCATGCAAGGCATACCAACAAAAAAGGATTCGATTTACATCGAATCCTTTTTGTTTTATAGCTGTTATGAACGTTTACTGAATCTTTGTGCTATAAGGGAACAACAACTGTATGCCTTTACGTTCTGTTTGCTCTTTTGCTTGCTCTAAGATTTGGAACAGCTCCTCACCTACTGTTTCCTTCATCAGATCTCCAGCAGTTTGTGTTATACCATAGCTGCGTAATATACGCTGTAGGTCTACTTCAAACTCTGGGTATTCTTTTATCTGATACTCTTCTACACCTACTTGTCCCGATGCATACTTCAATGCCGCATCCAATCCTCCAAGTTCATCTACAAGACCATTTGCCAAAGCTTCTTCGCCAGTCCAAACTCTTCCCTGTGCAATTTCTTCCACCTCATCCATCGTCATGCCACGTCCATCAGCAACACGACTCTTAAATAAGTCATACACGTCTAAAATACTTTCGCGTATATAGCCTTCTTGCGATTCTGTCATTTCCTCAAAAAGAGAGTACGGTACTGCATTATCGTTGGTAGTTACTTGTTGTGCGTTAATACCAATTTTGTCTGCCAGTCCTTTTATATTTGGTAACATGCCAAATACGCCAATGCTTCCTGTGATGGTAGTAGGTTCTGCAAAAATCTTATCTGCGCCAGCTGCAATATAATACCCGCCAGAAGCAGCATAATCGCCCATAGAAACAATTACCGGCTTTACTTTTTTAGCCTCTTCTAGTTCTTTCCATATCAAGTCACTTGTAAGTGCACTACCGCCAGGAGAATTTACTCTAAGTACAATCGCTTTTACCGCCTTATCGTTTTTTGCTTTTATAATAGCGTTGTTCATTTCTTTAGGACCTATTTTCTTAACGCTCCCATCGCCATAAACGATTTCACCTTGTGCGTAGATTACCGCTATTTTGTCCTTATTATATTTATAAGCGTTTTGTCGTCCTATTTTCTTGGTGTAATCTACCAATTTAATACGCTTTATATCTTTGTCTTCTTTTACCCCTAATGCATTTCGAAGTACAGCCTCGTATTCGCTATAGTATGCAGCCTTATCTGCTAATCCAACTTCTATTGCTCTTGCTGGGTTGCGTGCTAATAAATCGTCTGCTACTTCATTCAAATAGTCCGCATCTAGGTTTCTGCTTTCGCCAATTTCTTTGCGTAAGTTCGACCAGATGGAATTTAAGTAAGAAGAGATTTGTTCTCTATTAGCTTCGCTCATTTCCTGATCTAAAAATGGTTCTACCGCACTTTTATATTTACCTAAACGAATCACTTCCATTTTCACTCCAGACTTTTCTTGTAAATCTCTCATGTATAATAACTCGGTAGCCAAGCCTCGGAAATCCAAATCACCTACTGGACTTATATATATAGTATCGGCTACGGAACTTAGGTAGTAATCTAATTGCGTATAGATATCTGCATAGGCAGTGATAAACTTTCCGGACTCTTTAAATCGTATTAAAGCGTCTCGTAAGGTTTTTGTTTGCGTAATACCTGCCTGCAAAAACTCAGACTCTATAGTAATACCTTTAATATTATTATCGGTTCTTGCGTAATCAATTGCATTTACCAAGTCAAAAAGACCATCCTTTTTATTTTCGTCTAAAAACGAAAAGTCTTTGAATTTTACATTCCCAGCATTATCGGAAATTGGAAAATCTAGTCGTAATTCTAAGAGGCTATTCTCTGCTACTTTAGTATCGTCTGCTCCCATTTTGGAAACAAAATATCCTACTATAAATAGTAAGAAAAAGCAGATAAAAAGGAATACAAATATCCCAGTTACTGTTGCTAGTACACGGTTTAAAAATTTCATTCTTGTTATTTTATTTTGTTATAGTCTATTAGTGCGCTTTTGTAAACAATTGTTACATCAATTATTCACTAATAATTCTAGAGTAGCTTTTCGTTGTATTTTCCCAGTATCGGTCCATTTAAAACTTTTCAAATAGAACACCTTCTTTGGGATTTCGTATTTATCTAAAGAACGAAATGCTTTTTGTAATAAGTCTTTCGCTATGGGCTCTTTACTCTCTATAAGTAAAATTACTTTATTTTCTAAAATTGCATCTGGAGTCGAGCCAATAAAAAAATGGCATTTTAAATATTCAGCTAATTTTTGTTCTACCATTTCTGGATGAATTTTCACTCCTCCAGAATTGATTACCGAATCGTAACGCCCTTTCCAAACAAAAGAGGTTTCTGATCTCAGATCGATTATATCATTTGTAGTCAAAATACCATCGTGTACGTTTGGTGCATCGATTATTAGACAATCTCGTTCATCCAAAAGGAATTTCACATTCTCTGTAGCTTGGTAAACCGAAGTGGCATCTGGTCCGTTTATAGGTCGTAAAGCTACATGCGAGCAAGTTTCGGTCATTCCATAACTAGCAAAAGCCTTTGCTTTGGATTTTTGCAATTGTTTATGTAGTTCCACATCCACTGCGCCACCGCCTATCAAAACTATTTTCGCTTTATCCAAATCCTCTAAACTATGATGCACTTGATAAGGTGTCATCGCTACAAAATCATATCGTTTATCTTCCGTCAACGGATTTTTAGATGAAGGTACATAATCCAGTTCCCATCCCATTTGCATGGCGCGGACCAACATCATTTTTCCAGCTACAAATTTTGCTGGCATACATAGCAATGCCGTGGTTCCAGGTTGTAAGTCAAAATACTTGGCTGTAGCTATGGCACTATTTATCATGTGATGCTTTTGCAGGTAAATAGGTTTTGGCGTTCCCGTAGAACCTGAGGTAGTCAAACAAATAGTAGCAGACGCATTCAACCACTCTACAAGAAAATCGCCTATAGCTTTGGTGTCTTCTTCTTTAGATTTCTGCAAGAACATCGCATGTTCTAACCAAGATTTCTCCTCCGATTTAGCAACTCCTTGTAGTTTAAACTTAGGATGTATTTTAGCTTGCCACATAATTATAAATGCTCTTCTATTTCGACTTTCGGTTCTTGTACTTTTCCAAAGACTTTCTCTCGGAAGCCAGTCCACTTATATTTTTTAG
>DATGMW010000006.1:0-20816 GCA_035307105.1 Flavobacteriaceae bacterium | reverse complement strand
TGAGATGCTAATATAGGTCCGAGTTGAAAACTTGAACCAGTGCTTGGGTGAAGAGAAATATTTTAGTTACCCGCTGCTCGAAGTCTCCCGCCTTCGAGCTTTTTCCAATTTTGTTTAGCGAATAACTGTTGCTATAAACTTTGTGCCTAGCGATTTGTTACATAACGATTTATAATGGCATCAGGAGATGCCACGGATGTTATTGGTTTTCTTAGGTGAGAATATTAGGTTCGAAGTCAGGAAGCTCCGCACAACATGAGTATGTGATAACGATAGTGGTCAATATGAATCTATACCCTACTTTGCAAGTAAAGGATAATGGTTAAAAAGGGAGGTAATACTAGATTGTAACGTCTAGAGTCTTTGGATGATGTGGTGTTATTGCTGTAATGAAGCATTTATTTCGTCTATATACTCAAGAATCTCTTCTCTTCCGGAATGCTGTGTAGAGGAAGTAACGAAATGTGGTGGTAGCTCTTCCCAAGATTCACTAAGCACCGCCAAGTAGTTTTCTACATTCCTTTCCAATGCTTTTGGCTTGAGTTTATCTGCTTTTGTAAACACTATAGAAAAAGGAATGCCATTGCTTCCCATCCATTGTATAAAGTCCATGTCTACAGGTTGTGGTTCATGTCTACAGTCTATTAGAACAAAAGCCATAACCAACTGTGTTCTTTGGCTAAAATAGTCTGTGATAA
The DNA here is from genome assembly GCA_035307105.1 of Flavobacteriaceae bacterium. Taxonomy (GTDB): domain Bacteria; phylum Bacteroidota; class Bacteroidia; order Flavobacteriales; family Flavobacteriaceae; genus JAJYTI01. The sequence continues at coordinate 20,118 of DATGMW010000006.1, read as the reverse complement.
ACTTCTGGAAAGTCTTTTTTTGCTTTTTAGAAACATTAGCATATCCGTAGCCAGGCAGGTCAACTAGAAACCAATTTTTATTTATTTTAAAATGGTTTATCAGTTGTGTCTTCCCTGGGCGCCCCGACGTTTTTGCTAAGCTTTTTCGTTGCAATAGGCTATTTATCAGAGAGGATTTCCCCACATTAGATCGTCCAATAAATGCGTACTCCGGCAAGTTTTCTTGCGGACATTTTAGAACGTCGCTATTGCTTATGACGAATTCTGCTGATTTTATTTGCATGTTTTATAGTTTCCTTTCTTGAAGCCAGCCAAATAGCAACCTGTTGAATTCATCTGGGTGCTCCATCATAGCAGCATGTCCGCATTTATCAATCCAAAACAAGTCAGAGTCTGGAAGTAATTCGTTGAATTCCTTGGCTACTTTTGGTGGTGTTACAGCATCGTTTTTTCCCCATATAATACATGTGGGTGTATCCATATTTGGCAAGTCTTTCGCCATGTTGTGACGTATTGCACTTTTTGCAATGGCTAGCGTACGAATCAATTTTGCACGGTCGTTCACCGTTTCAAAAACATCGTCTACAATTTCTTTTGTAGCTACCTCTGGGTCATAAAACACTTCTTGTGCTTTCTTCTTAATGTACTCGTAGTTGTTACGCTTTGGATAAGAATCCCCCATAGCGCTTTCGTACAATCCAGAGCTGCCGGTAATAACAAGGGCTTTAACGAGTTCCGGGTGTAGTCTTGTACAAAGCAAAGCAATATGTCCTCCTAAAGAGTTGCCTAATAAAACCACCTCTTTGTTGCCAAAGCCCATTTGGGTAATAAAGTCTGCAACATAGTTCGCGTATGTTTTAACGTTGGTTCTAATCAGTGAAAGCGAGTATAAAGGCAATTCTGGAATAATTACGCGATATCCGTTTTTTGGAAAAAACTCCATTACACGATCAAAATTACTCAAACCACCCATCAGCCCGTGTAGAACGATAATTGGGGTGCCCTCTCCTACGTCCAAATAACTGAACTTTCCATTTTTCTTTAATTGGTGTGCCATATAAGTAAGTAAGTTGCTATAACATAGCAAAAGTACATAAATTTAATTCATACTTTCCAAAGATACTAAAGGATTCTTGTTTCCAACCATCCTTAGCGAGGTCTTTCCGACAAGAAACCTCTGTCGGTTTTGTTGCGAATTTATACGTGTGTTTTGTGTTTAGTTGAGGTATTTATAAAGTTCTTATGGAAACTTTAACACACTAGAGTATCATGTAGTTACCACCTGAAGGATTGTTAAAATGGGAGGTGAGAGGAGATTGGTTTTCACTTTTTTATAAATGTGGTTTAAAGTGGTAAAATGTGGTAAAAGTTATATATATTTGAACTTATATTTAGTGAAAAGCAGCTATAATGATTCATTTAATAGGCACATATTCTTGTAAGGCAGACGCCAAAGGAAGGGTGAAAGTGCCGGTAGGGCTTAAGAATCAGCTCGATCCGGTGGCTGCAGAGGGCTTTGTATTAAAGCGTTCTGTATTTCAGCCGTGTCTAGAATTGTATCCTATGACAAAGTGGAAAGAAATCATGCATGATATGACAAAACTAAACCGTTTTGTACGTAAAAACAATGATTTTATTCGCCGTTTTACCGCTGGAGTGCGTGTGTTGGAGATGGATAGTGCGGGCAGATTGTTAATCCCAAAAGATTTAGCAGATTTTGCAGGAATATCAAGAGAGTTAGTTCTTTCCTCGTCTATAGATGTTATTGAGGTTTGGGATGAAGCGAAGTATGAGGAGGTGATAGATGCTTCTATCGATGATTTTGCTGCATTGGCTGAAGAGGTTATGGGAAATGTAAAGGATAATGGAGAGAATGGAATATCATAGACCAGTTTTGCTTAAAGAAAGCGTCGACGGGCTAAACATAAAGCCTGACGGAGTATATGTAGACGTGACTTTTGGCGGCGGTGGCCATTCCAAGGAAATATTATCTCGATTAGGTCCCGAGGGAAAGTTAATCGCTTTTGATCAAGATGCTGATGCTTTGGAGAATTCGATAGACGATGAGCGGTTTGTTTTAGTGAATCAAAATTTCCGCTATTTGCGTCGGTTTTTACGGTTTCATGGATATACCGAAGTAGATGGTATTTTGGCAGATTTGGGTGTGTCATCGCATCAGTTCGATGAAGCAAGTAGAGGTTTCTCTATCCGTTTCGATGGAAAGCTCGATATGCGGATGGATACTTCCAAATCTTTATCAGCCTATGAAGTGGTAAATACCTATGAAGAAAAGCACTTGGCTTCCATATTTAAGCAATATGGAGAATTGCGTCAAGCACCAGGAATGGCAAGAACTATAGTAAGTAAAAGAAAAGAGTCTTCAATAGAAACAACAGAGCAATTGAAGGAGGTTTTACAACGATTCTTGCCAAAGCATCGAGAGAATAAAATATTAGCACAGTTATATCAAGCAATCCGAATAGAGGTAAATGAAGAGTTGGAGGTTTTGAAAGCTTTTTTGATGCAGACCACGCAGGTTTTGAAGGAAGGCGGTAGGTTGAGCGTGATTTCATATCACTCTTTGGAGGATAGATTAGTGAAGCGTTACATGCGCGACGGATTGTTTGAAGGGCAACCAGAAAGAGATTTGTATGGAAGGGTGGAAGTTCCTTTTAAACGGGTAGGAAAGTTTATAATTCCTAGCGAAGAAGAGATAGAGGGAAACAACCGTGCAAGAAGCGCTATTTTAAGAGTAGCGGAGAAAATATAATCAAAATGGGAAAGAGTTTTTTTAATCTGATACGCGGACAGTTTTTAATGAACGAGACGGCATCTAGAAATTGGATGTTTATCGTTTATTTATCTGTATTAGCATTGATTATGATTGCGATTTCCCATCGAACCGACGAGAAGGTGCATGAGATTACACAAAAAAGCACCAACCTTAAGGAGATAAAAAGCAGGTATGTAGATGTGCGCATGAAGCGTATGCAATTGCAATTGGAAAGTGAAATTATTGGAAAAATGGAGGAGCGTGGATTGCAACCATCCAACACACCGCCAGTTAAAATAGTGATAGTCGAAGACTAAGAAAATATAGGATGTCAAGCACCGAAAAACAAATACAAAATAGGTTATACCTTGTAAGTAGCATATTACTGCTAGTACTAATAGGGGTGGTGGTGCGTTTGGTAGACCTACAGTTTTTTAAAGCAGCCGAGATAAAACAAGTTGCGGCTTATAAAACCACCGATATTTTTACGATTGAAGCTAGTAGAGGGAATATTTATGACGATCACGGAAGCCTATTGGCAACCTCTGTTCCGAAGTACGATATCTATTTCGATCCACTGGCCGTTAGCGAAACTATTTTCGCCTCAGAATTAGTAGACCTGTCAAAAAGCTTGAGCGAATTGTTAGGGCGTCCAGCAACTTATTACCAAAATACCTTCCGAAAAGCACGAGCAGACGGAAAACGCTATGTTAACGTAACGAAAAACCTTGGATACTCCCAATATGTAGAGCTGCGTAATTTTCCAATTTTTAAATATGGGAGATACCGTGGCGGTATAGTAGTGGAGGAGTATAAAGAGCGGGAGTATCCTATGAGAGGAATAGCGGAACGTAGCATAGGTCATGAGCGGAGAGATGCTAAAGGAGTGTATGAAGTGGGCTTAGAGGGTGCTTTCGATAAGGAGTTACGTGGGACCGAAGGAAAAAGATTAAAGCAGCGCATCTCAAAAAACCAATGGAAACCTATATACGATGAGAATGAAGTAGAGCCAAGGGATGGATATGACTTGCACTCTACAATCGACATGAATATCCAAGATATTGCACACCATGCGTTGCTTCTTCAGTTAGAACGTTTCCAAGCTGATCATGGTACTGTTATAGTAATGGAAGTAGAAACTGGCGCTATAAAAGCCATTTCAAACTTAGGACAAACAAAAAACGGAAAGTATTACGAGCGGTTGAATTATGCCATTAGCGAAGCGCATGAGCCTGGCTCTACTTTTAAGACGATAGCCTTGATGGCAGCTTTGACCGATAAAAAGATAGATACTAGCACGGTAGTGGATACCAAACAAGGAAAGGAGCGTTTTTATGGTCGAAATATCTTTGATTCTAAACGCGGCGGACATGGCGAGATTTCTGCCGCAAGAGCTTTAGAGGTATCTTCCAATATTGGGTTGGCAAAACTTATAGATGAAAGTTATAAAGACAATCCAGAAGAATTTATCAATCGCTTAAAGACCTATGGGATTCATGAGCGTATTGGCCTATCTATAGAAGGGGAAGGGTCCCCAGTTATACCAGAACCTGGAGGAAGTAAATGGAGTAGAAATGCTTTGCCTTCCATGTCGTATGGCTATAACCTTAGTATGACGCCACTTCAACAGCTAATGGTGTACAACGCTATAGCGAATGATGGAGTAATGGTCAAACCGAGATTTGTAAACGAAATTCGCTCTCGTAATAGACAAATAAAAGAATTTAAAACAGAAGTAGTAAATGAGCAAATAGCACCGATAGAAGTTATTAAGAAAATGCAGGAAATGCTAAAAAATGCGGTGGTTCGTGGGACAGGAAGAACTTTATACTCTCCTTATTTTGCAATTGCAGGGAAAACAGGAACAGCTCAAACAGAGTATTGGATGAGCGATTGGAGTGCCAACAAGCGCTATGTTTCTTCCTTTGCAGGGTATTTCCCAGCAAATAATCCAAAATACTCTTGTATCGTTGTTATTCATAAGCCTAGAACAGATATAGGCTATTACGGAGGAACGGTAACTGGAGATGTATTTAAGCGAATTGCGCAGAAAATAACTACTAGCGAACCACAATTAGCGAGTGTAACAAAATTAGATTCACTGACGAATGAAGTTGCTGTTAGCTACAATAAGTACGAAACTTTAGTAGAGAAATATAATACTGCGATGCCAGAAGTTATAGGAATGGAAGCTATGGATGCGGTAACGCTTTTAGAAAACCTAGGGCTTAAAGTAGAATTAAAAGGTCGCGGCGTAGTGCGATCACAGTCTATTAGTACAGGTAAGGAATTGAAGAACGGTCAAACCATAATATTGAATTTATCTTGAAATTAATCAAAGACATATTATATAAGGTAGCCATAGAAAAGGTTACAGGAAGCACTGAATTAGTGATCAATAACCTTGTTTTTGATTCTAGAGAAGCAAGCTTAAACGATGCTTATGTTGCTATCCGCGGCACGCATGCCGACGGACATGATTATATACAGCAAGCGGCTTATGCTGGCGCATTACTGATTGTTTGCGAGGAAATGCCAGAACAGATCATCAATGGTATTACCTACGTTCAAGTAAAAGATAGCAAGGAGGCATTGGCGATTATAGCCGCTAATTATTATGAGAATCCATCTCGAAGCTTACAATTGGTTGGCGTAACTGGAACCAATGGGAAGACTACGATTTCCACTTTGCTGTATCAATTATACTTACAAGCAGGATATAAAGCAGGACTGATCTCTACCATCGAGATAAAAGTAAATAAAACTTCCTATCCAACTGAGCTTACCACACCAGACCCAATCGTAATAAATAAGTATTTGGCAAAAATGGTGAACGAGGGAGTGCAGTATTGTTTTATGGAAGTTAGTTCCCACGGTATAGCGCAAAAACGAGTGGCTGGATTGCAATTTGCAGGCGCGCTCTTTACCAACTTATCGCACGACCATTTAGATTATCACCAAACCTTTGCTGCCTATCGAGATACGAAGAAAGAATTTTTTGACACGCTTTCCGACAACGCGTTCGCATTGACCAATTTAGATGAAAAAAATGGTGCCTTTATGTTGCAAAATACAAAGGCCGTAAAACATACCTATGCGCTAAAGACTGCAGCAGATTTTAAGGCAAAGATTCTAGAAAATCACTTTGAAGGTTTACAGATTCGAATCGATGAAAATGAAGTTTGGTCTAAGCTAGTCGGGAGTTTTAATGCCTACAATCTGTTGGCGATTTATGCAACAGCCATTTTGTTGCAAATGGAGAAAGTAGAGGCTTTAAAGCACATTAGTTTACTTACGAGTGTAGAAGGAAGATTCCAATATTTTATCAGCGAAAAGGATTGCGTGGTGATTGTAGATTATGCACACACTCCGGATGCATTAGAGAATGTACTACATACTATAGCAGATATACGAACTGGAAATGAAGAAGTATTTACTGTAGTAGGTTGCGGTGGTGATAGAGATCCTACAAAACGACCATTGATGGCTAAAATTGCGGCAGAAAATAGCAATAAAGTGATCCTTACAAGTGACAACCCTAGAACGGAAGATCCAGCAGAGATAATTAAGGAAATGGAAGAGGGGGTGCCTGCAGAAAAATATGCAAGAGTATCCACCAACACAGATAGAAAACAAGCGATAAAAAGTGCGCTACAAATGGCGAAGCCTAAAGACATAATTCTGATTGCAGGCAAAGGACACGAAAAGTATCAGGAGATTAACGGACATAAATATCCTTTCGATGATATGGCGATAGCAAAGGAATTAACCACTTTATTAAACAAGTAAACCATGTTGTATTATTTATTTGAATTTCTAGATAAAAACTACAATTTGCCAGGCACAGGACTGTACCAATACCTGACCTTTAGAGCATCGCTTGCTGTTATATTATCCTTGTTTATCGCTATTTTTTATGGAAAACGCATTATAAATTATTTAAAGAGACAACAAATTGGTGAAACCGTTCGGGAACTAGGTTTAGAAGGACAAAACGAAAAAGCAGGTACGCCTACCATGGGTGGAATTATCATTATAATAGCTACACTCATACCGGTATTGTTGCTAGCAAGACTAGATAATATTTATGTGATTATGTTAATCGTAACCACGGTTTGGATGGGTGCCATTGGCTTTTTAGATGATTACATAAAGAAGTTTAAAGACGATAAAGATGGATTGCCAGGAAAGTTTAAGGTAGTAGGGCAAGTAGGTTTAGGGCTTATTATAGGCGCAACTATGTACTTTCATCCAGATGTAACCGTGAGGAAAAACGTTGAGCCTGATCTATTGTCAAACAGCTTTGCCGTAGAAGGAATGGCTAGTGAGAAGGTCGACGTAAAAGCATTGAATACAACGATTCCTTTTGTAAAAAAGAACGAGTTCAACTACGAGGTGTTGGTAAGTTGGCTAGGAGAGGATGCAAAGAAATATACTTGGGTGGTATTTATTCCCATTGTAATATTCATTATTACTGCCGTATCCAATGGCGCAAATCTCACCGATGGAATCGATGGCTTGGCAGCCGGTAGCTCAGCGATTATCGGGGCTACCTTGGCACTATTCGCTTGGGTATCTGGAAACATTATTTTCTCCGACTATCTGAATATAATGTACATCCCCAATATGGGAGAGATGGTGATTTTTATAATGGCATTTGTAGGAGCACTCATAGGCTTTTTATGGTACAATGCCTATCCAGCACAAGTCTTTATGGGCGACACTGGAAGCTTAACTATAGGTGGAATAATAGCTGTAATAGCTATAGCAGTAAGAAAAGAACTACTGATCCCTTTGTTGTGTGGTATTTTCTTAATAGAAAATTTATCGGTGGTAATGCAAGTAGGTTGGTTTAAATATACTAGAAAAAAACATGGCGAAGGCCGTCGTATATTTAGGATGTCACCCTTGCACCATCACTATCAAATCAAGGGTTTGCATGAGAGCAAGATAGTAACGCGATTTTGGATAGTGGGAATTATTCTTGCGGTATTGACCATTGTAACTTTAAAAATCCGATAAACGATGCGATTAGTTGTCATAGGAGCAGGAGAGAGCGGTGTAGGGGCTGCATTGCTAGGGAAGGATAAGGGATGGGATGTTTTTGTGTCCGATGCCAGATCCATAACACCTGCGCACAAAGCAAGTTTAGATGAAGAGGGGATAGAATGGGAGGAAAATAAGCATTCGTTACCCGAAATTCTTAAAGCGGATTTGGTGGTGAAAAGCCCTGGAATACCTAATACAGTAGAGGTAATTCAGGAATTGAAAAAAGCAGGAATATCGATTGTCGATGAGATTGAGTTTGCAGTACGTTATACAAAAAAAACTATTATAGCCATAACGGGTAGCAATGGGAAAACCACCACTGCGACGCTCTTGTCGTATATATTAAGGCAAGCTGGATTAGAAATAGGTTTAGGAGGAAATATTGGCACAAGCCTAGCCTCTTTAGTTAGAGAAAATAATTGTGAGAGCTATGTAATTGAACTCAGTAGCTTTCAGTTGGAGGGGATAGATACCTTCCGACCACATATAGTGATATTTACCAATTTATCTGCAGACCATTTAGATAGGTATGAATATGATTATGATAAGTATATCGAAGCAAAGTTTAGAATTGCGTTGAACCAAACGGAAGACGATTATTTCTTATACGATGCCGATGATAAAGACATAGCTCGTTGGCTTTCTAAAGTGGCTATTAAAGCACAGAAGATTCCATTTTCTGCAAAGAAAACCTTAGAACAAGGAGCTAGTATGGATGAAGAGAATTTGAAAATAAATTGGAAGGAAAATCATTTTACTATGCCGGTAACAAAAGTAAAAGTTCAAGGAGAGCATAACCTGAAGAATGCTATGGCAGCATCTACAGCCGCTAAGCTGTTGCATATTCGTAAAAAAACCATTCGCGAAAGCTTAGAGAGTTTTCAAGGAGTGGCACATCGTTTAGAACATCTAGATAAAATTAACAAGGTGCAGTATATAAACGATAGCAAAGCAACCAATGTAAATGCGGTTTATTACGCACTGGATAGTGTGAAAACACCCATCGTATGGATTGTAGGCGGAGAGGATAAAGGAAATGACTATAATGACTTGCTGCCGTTGGTGAACGAAAAAGTAAAGGCAGTGATCGCTTTGGGTATAAATAATGCGAAAATCAGAAAAGCATTCCGAAACAATGTAGCGCAGTTTTGTGAAGTACAGTCTATGTACGAAGCAGTGCAAAAAGCTCATGAGTGGGCATTACCAGGAGATACCGTATTGCTATCTCCAGCATGTGCAAGTTTCGATTTGTTTAAAAATTATGAAGATAGAGGCAACCAATTCAAGCATGAAGTGGAACAATTAAAGACTAAAAAATAAGATTTTTTAAAAGAAAAAATGCAAAGGCTATTCAAACATATACAAGGCGATAAAACCATATGGGTAATCATAGGGGTGTTGAGTCTTTTCTCATTTATGCCAATTTATTCCGCTAGTAGTAATTTGGTCTATACGGTGGGAGGAAGCACGTTTGGCTATATGTTTAAGCACCTGGTTCATTTATTTCTTGGACTAGCTATCCTTTACGGCGTGCATAAAATACCTTACCGATTCTTTAAAGGGTTGTCTATGTTGGTGTTGCCTATTTCTATCATCTTACTCATTATCACTTTAACTTCGGGAACCGTGATTCAAGGAGCCAATGCTAGTAGATGGATTCGTATTCCTTTGGTGGGAACCTTTCAGCCATCAGCACTTGCAGCAGTTGCACTGTATGTTTACGTAGCGCAGTATATGGCTAAGATAAAAGATAAGCAAGTGACTTTTAAGGAGTCTATTTTGCCGTTGTGGTTACCTGTATTTTTAGTGCTTATATTTGTACTACCAGCTAACTTTTCTACCGCCGCACTTATATTTTTAATGGTGCTTATTATCACCTTTATAGGAGGATATCCACTCAAATATTTACTATCTATTGTTGGGGTAGGCTTGCTATTTCTGACCATTTTTATATTGGTAGCCAAAGCTTTTCCAGGAACGTTCCCACATCGTGTGGATACTTGGATAAGTCGAATTGATAGCTTTAGTAAAAAGGAAGCCTCCTCCGATCAAAACTATCAGGTAAACCTTGCCAAACAAGCTATAGCTTCTGGTGGGATTATAGGGTTAGGACCTGGCAAAAGCATACAGAAAAACTTTTTACCACAATCTACCTCCGATTTTATTTTTGCTATAATAATAGAAGAATTTGGTTTTGTAGGAGGTATAGTAATTATAGCGGGCTACTTAATGCTATTGCTCAGAATTATTATTGTTGCAAGGCGAGCGCCTAGTACTTTTGGAGTATTATTGGTAATAGGAGTTGGGCTCCCCATAATTATACAAGCATCCGTAAACATGGCAGTTGCGGTGCAATTATTCCCTGTAACAGGGCAGACTTTACCATTGATAAGCAGTGGTGGAACTTCCATTTGGATGGTTTGTTTGGCATTGGGAATGATATTGAGCGTAAGCGCAGCTAAAGAAGAAGTTCCAGAAGAGGAAGTGTTAATCGAAGATCAAAACCCATTAGATATATTAAGTGAAACCATATAAAGTAATCATATCAGGCGGTGGGACCGGAGGACATATCTATCCGGCAATTGCTATTGCAGACGAATTAAAGGCGCGCAATAAGCAAACCGATATCCTATTTGTAGGAGCCGAAAATCGTATGGAAATGCAAAAAGTTCCAGAAGCAGGCTACCCTATAAAAGGGCTGTGGATTGCTGGTTTACAACGAAAGCTGACAGTAGACAATCTTATGCTGCCGTTCAAACTGATAAAAAGCTTTAGAGACTGTAAAAAGATTATAAAAGAATTTAAACCAGATGTGGTAATAGGCACAGGCGGATACGCTAGTGCACCCTTGGTAAGAGTAGCATCCAAAAGAAATATCCCATCTGTTATTCAAGAGCAGAATAGTTATGCTGGGATTACCAATAAGCTGTTGAGCAAAAAGGTGGATAAAATATGTGTGGCTTTTGAAGGAATGGAACAGTTTTTTCCGAAAGAGAAGCTTGTACACACCGGAAATCCTGTGAGAAAACACATTGCATCTCTCGATATAAATCAGGCGAAAGCCCGAGAGAGTTTCGGATTAAAACCAAATAAGAAAACACTCCTAGTCTTAGGTGGAAGCCTAGGAGCAAAGAGAATAAATGAACTGGTAAATAGTAGTTTAGATTTGTTCGATGCGCTAGATTTGCAAGTGATTTGGCAATGTGGTCAGTTCTATATAGACACCTACAAGGATTCGTCTACAGAAAAGGTAAAGGTCCAAGCATATATTTCCGATATGGAAACAGCCTATGCTGCTGCTGATGTTATTATTTCTAGAGCAGGTGCTTTGTCCATAGCAGAACTGTGTTTGGTAGGAAAACCATGTGTGTTTATCCCTTCGCCGAACGTTGCCGAAGACCATCAAACAAAAAACGCACAGGCTATCGTAAATCACGAAGCCGCTATGTTGATTAAAGAAATGGAGTTAGACACTACTTTTGCAAGCCGTTTTACTAAGCTTATGCAGAGTGATAAAATGCAAAAACAGTTTTCAGAAAATATAAAAAAGTTAGCAAAACCAAATGCTACCGCAGATATAGTGAATGTGGTAGAAAATTTAATATCCGCATAATGCAAAGAGAATATTCAAAATATTATTTTGTTGGAGTAGGAGGCATCGGTATGAGTGCCTTGGCTCGCTATGTGCTTATGCAAGGCAAAGAAGTTCATGGGTATGATTCGGTGGAAACCGAATTGACAGTAAAGCTGCAAGAAGAGGGAGTACATGTTACCTATAGTGATATAGTAGAAGAGTTGCCGGAATTAAACTTGGTAGACACCTTGGTGGTTTATACACCAGCTGTTAGCAACAGAAGTAGATTGCTAAATCATTTTCAGCGTAAAGGGTTTCTTTGTGTAAAGAGAGCCATATTCTTGGGTCATATAACTAAATCTACTGTTTGTTTGGCTGTAGCAGGTAGCCATGGAAAAACAACAACCGCTAGTATCTTGGCACATTTGCTAATCGATTCAGGCAAGTCGGTATCTGCATTTTTAGGAGGGATAGCCGAGAATTATCAATCGAATTTTATTTATCGAGGTTCCGAGATGACCGTGGTAGAAGCCGATGAATACGATAGGTCTTTCTTACATCTATTGCCAAACATCGCTTGTATTAATAATACCGATGCCGACCATTTGGATATATACGAGTCGCCAAAGGCATTGCAAAAAGCTTTTGAAGATTTTGCTGCTTTGGTACAAAACAGAAATGACTTAGTGCATCCATCCGAGCTGGACTTTGGTGGAACTACCGTAGCCGTTGCATCGGAAGCAGATTATAGTGCTCAAAACATTAAAATACAAAGCGGATACTATCTATTTGATTTGCATACACCCAATGGCGTGATTTCCGATTTTAAGTTTATGATGCCAGGGAAACACAACCTGATGAATGCGGTAACCGCATTGACTATGGCGCTTAAAGCAGGAGTGTCTGATAGTTTATTGTTGCATGCATTACCTCGATTTGAAGGAGTGGATAGAAGATTCTCTATTCGTTATAAATCGGACGATAGGGTTATTATAGAAGATTATGCACACCATCCTACTGAATTAAGGGCACTATACAATGCAGCAAAAACCATGTATAAAACAGAGGAAATAGCTTTGGTTTTTCAGCCTCATCTATATTCTCGAACCCGAGACTTTGGGAAGGAGTTTGCAGAAAGTCTCTCGCTATTCGATGAATTGATTTTATTGGAAATTTATCCAGCTAGAGAAGAATCGATAGAAGGTGTAAGTTCTCAGTGGATATTAGACCAAGTAACGATATCCGATAAGAAATTGGTATCGAAAGAGGAACTGATAAATGAAGTGAAGAGTAGTAGTGCTAAGGTAGTATTGATGGCGGGAGCTGGAGATATAACAAAAGAAGTTCAAAACCTGGTAAAGTGGATGGAATATGAAAAGTAAGTGGCACATACTTCGTATCTTTCTATTGTTGGTGCTTACGGGGTTCTTGTTTAGCTTTAGCAACAAAAGAAACCAAGAAAGAAAGCTTGCAGATATGTTGGTGATGTTCACCAATCCAGAGCAACTTTTCATTCCTATGGAAACGATTCAGAGTTTATTGACAAATAACTCGGACTCTTTGGACTTTTATATTGGAGATGTGAAAATTAAAGAACTTGAAGCTAAGGTTTTAGCGCATCCTATGGTTGCCGAAGCGGAAGTTTATCTGTCGGTAAATGGTGTTTTAGGTGCAGAGATAACGCAACGTACGCCAATAGGAAGGTGTTTAAATAAAGATGGCGCAGAGTATATAGATGAGTTGGGTGAATTTATGCCGCTTTCCTCCAATTCTAGCGCTAGAGTGCCATTGGTTTATGGCGTGAAGGATAGCTTGAGTAGAGCAGAGGTAATGCCATTGTTACTAGCTATTAGAGAAGATGATTTTATGAGGCAAAGCGTAGTGACTATAACGCGTAATAAAGTCGATGATATGCGACTGAAACTACGCCAAAATAAATTAGATATTGCGCTGGGTGAAGCAGAGGATTTAGAATATAAGTTTAGAAAACTGAAAGGTTTTATAAAATATACAAAAGACAATAATACAATAGAAGACTATAAAACAATCGATTTGAGGTATAACAATCAGGTCGTAGCTACAAAAATATAAGAGATGGAAAACGAGAAAATTGCTGTAGGGTTAGACATAGGAACTACCAAGATAGTAGCAATGGTGGGGAAGCTAAATGAGTATGGAAAGCTGGAGGTGCTTGGGATTGGAAAAGCGAAAAGCTTAGGTGTGCATCGCGGGGTAGTAAATAATATTACACAGACCATTCAATCCATACAACAAGCAGTCGAGGAAGCTGAGGCTGTTTCTGGCATTGCTATAAAGGATGTAATGGTAGGTATAGCGGGGCAACACATTCGTAGCTTACAGCATAGCGATTACATTACCAGAACCGATAGCGAAGAGGTTATTGACGAAGGAGATATAGAAGCTTTGTGTGACCAAGTTCTAAAATTGGTAATGTTACCCGGCGAGGAAATTATTCATGTACTTCCACAGGATTTTAAAGTGGACGGACAAGGAGAGATCTCCGAACCTATAGGTATGTATGGTGGCCGATTAGAAGCAAATTTCCATGTTGTAGTAGGGCAGGTAGCATCTATTAGAAATGTGGGACGCTGTGTTAAGAATGCTGGATTAAACATGAGCTCTATTACATTGGAGCCTTTGGCTTCTGCACAGGCCGTTTTGAGTAAAGAAGAAAAAGAAGCGGGTGTAGTACTTCTAGATATAGGAGGAGGAACTACAGATCTCGCAATATTTAAAGATGGCATTATCCGCCATACATCTGTAATTCCATTTGGAGGTAATGTGATTACCGAAGATATAAAAGAAGGCTGTGCGATAATAGAAAAGCAAGCGGAGTTATTGAAAATTCGCTTTGGATCCGCTTGGCCTGGTGAAAACAAAGAAAATGAAATTGTTTCTATTCCAGGTTTAAGAGGAAGAGAACCAAAAGAGATAACATTAAAAAACTTATCTAGAATCATCCATGCTCGTTTACAAGAGATTATCGAGTTGGTGTATCTAGAGATAAAAAACTATGGCCACGAAGAGCAAAAGAAAAAGCTAATCGCCGGAATAGTTATCACTGGAGGTGGTGCACAATTACGTCATCTAAAACAACTGGTAGAATATATAACAGGAATGGATACTAGAATAGGCTACCCTAACGAGCACATGGCGGGCAATAGCAGTGAAGAGGTTACCAGTCCTGCTTATGCTACGGTTGCTGGTTTGGTTATGCATGGGATTAAAGCCTCGCAGAAAGAAAAAGTAAAGAAAGAGGAAGAGGAGGAAATGGAGCAGGAAGAAATGCAGGCTGCTGAAACCACGCGAGTAGAAATGGAGATTGATGCCTATGAGGAGCAATCTACAGAGGATAACGAAGATACAGAAGATCTAAAAGAGAGTCCAAAAGGTGCGAGTTCTAAATCGATATTCGAACGCTTTTTTGACCGATTTATGGATTTTTTAGACAGAGCAGAATAAAATAAAAGAATATTATTAAAAATTAATATATATGGACACCACAGATTTAAACAAGATTTCGTTCGACATGCCGAAGAATCAATCGAATGTTATTAAAGTAATCGGCGTAGGAGGCGGTGGCGGTAACGCTATCAATCACATGTTTAGCCAAGGAATTAAAGGCGTAGATTTTGTGATTTGTAACACCGATTCACAAGCCCTAGAAAACAGCCCTGTACCTACACGCATCCAACTAGGAGTTTCGTTAACCGAAGGACTTGGTGCAGGTGCCAATCCAACGGTTGGAGAAGAAGCGGCTCTAGAAAGTGTAGAGGATATAAAAACCATGCTAGACACCAATACCAAAATGGTTTTCATAACCGCTGGAATGGGTGGAGGAACCGGAACTGGTGCTGCGCCAATCATCGCCAAGATGGCTAAAGAGATGGATATCCTTACAGTAGGTATTGTTACAAGCCCTTTCCTTTTTGAAGGAAAACAACGTAACGAACAAGCACAAGAAGGTATTGATAAATTACGTGCTAATGTAGATTCGTTGATTGTTATAAACAACAATAAGCTGCGTGAAGTATATGGAAACTTAGGATTTAAAGCAGGATTCTCAAAAGCAGACGAGGTATTATCTACCGCTGCTAGAGGAATCGCCGAGGTAATTACCCATCACTATACTCAAAACATTGACCTGCGTGATGCAAAAACAGTATTGTCCAATAGTGGAACCGCAATAATGGGTAGTGCCAGTGCATCTGGATCCAATCGCGCACATGAAGCGATTAGCAAAGCACTAGACTCGCCATTGTTGAATGACAATAAAATTAGAGGGTCGAAAAACGTACTGTTGCTGATTGTTTCTGGAGCAAAAGAAATTACTATTGATGAAATCGGAGAGATCAACGACTTCATTCAAGCAGAGGCAGGACATAGTGCCAACATAATTATGGGTGTTGGTGAAGATGAGTCTAAAGAAGACGCCATCACTATCACCATAATCGCCACTGGTTTTGATGTAGAGCAGCAGAACCAGATTACGAATACCGAGAATAAGAAGATAATCCATACGCTGGAAGACGGACAAAAAGCAGAACGTCAACTTTTGCCCAAACCAGATTTACCTGCTGTAGATAGACCATTGGTTTCGGAAAAGAAGCAGATGCCAGTAAAAGAAGAACCAATAAAACATACACTCTTTGATGAAGTAGAAGAGCCAAAACTAGCTTTTGCTGGATATGTTGAAGCGACCGCTGCGATAAAAAACATGCAAGTGCAATACGAAGAGGTGCTACCAGATAGTTTAGAAAGTTTTGAGCAAGTGCAGCTGGAAGATTTAGATGTGGAGGATTTTGTGATTGTTACACCAACACAAAAAAAAGATAACCTAGAGGTTCCACAAGCGATTGAAGAAGAGGAAAAAGAAGAAGGAAGAGGAGGTATGTTGATGTTTGATTTGGAAGCGCCAAAGCCAGCACAACATAAAGCTTCACCAGAAGCTAGAGAATCTTCTTTACAACAAAGGTCGGAGGTAAAAGAACCGAAAGTGAAACGCTATACATTGGAAGAGGAAGACGAGCAAGATACGCCTCGGGCAGCCTACATTGAGGAGGAGGAAGAAACAGACCATTTCCTGCAGTTTAAAACTTCAAAAAAGCAAGTAGCAGAACCAGCGGAAGAAGAAGAGATAATTGGAGAAGTAGACCCGATGAATGCTCCTATTTCTAAAGTGCTACGAGAGCGTACCGAGGAGCGTAAGCGAAGTTTAAAAGCATTTAATTATAAATTCCGAGACAAAGTATCGAGAATCGATAAGATCGAAAAGGAGCCAGCATATAAACGTCAAGGTATAGAACTTACGGAAAACCAAGATATGGGGCTCTCTAGAACATCTATTAACACTTCGGAAGAGGATATTGAGCTGCGGTCAAATAATTCATTTTTACACGATAATGTAGATTAAGTTTAAGAATAGATTTTTATAACTTTTCGCTAACCAGTTTTCATTGCAACGGTTGCACAGTGGTGTCCAAATCTTGTGTAATTAGGTTGTAGTAGAAGCAGTTGGCGATTTGTTATTTGGTCTGATCCAAACTTTTACACCAGATCTAATATAGGATTATTTGGGTCAAATATTCTAAGTTAGAATTAGTGGTGCGTTCTATTATTGGTTATATTTGCAATCTAAAAATTTATATATTATGTCTATTCTAAAAGAAACCATGCAAGCGATGAAAGATGCCATGAAGGCCAAAGATGCAGATACTTTAGCTGCAGTAAGGGCTATTCGTACAGCTATAACCAATGAACAATTGGAGTTGGGGGTAGAGGAATTAGACGAGAAGGATTCTATCAAGGTTTTACAGCGATTGGTAAAACAACGCAAGGATAGCGCAGCTATTTATAAAGAACAAGATAGAGAGGATTTAGCAGAAACCGAATTGGCACAGGCTAAAGTAATCGAAAAGTACTTACCAGAGCAGTTGTCTGAAGAGGCGGTTCGTAAAATCGTACAAGAAATAATAGATGAGATAGGCGCAGAAGGTATGAAGGATATGGGGAAGGTTATGGAACTTTCTAATGAGCGTTTGGCAGGAAAAGCAGATGGGAAAACCATCGCTAGTATTACTAAAAGCATTTTGGGTTAAACCATTTTTATTAGGTCGCGTAGTTCAATTGGATAGAATATCAGATTTCGGCTCTGAGGGTTGGGGGTTCGAATCCTCCCGCGATCACTAAAAAGGTCTCAATTAGCAAAACATTGCTAATTGAGACCTTTTGTATTTAAATGGACGATAAAATCAAAAAAATACTATAATTGGAGAATATGTGTGGGCTAGAATCCTTTTAGGAATTTAACTTTTTTCTTACTTTGGGTTAAGTTAAGGAGGTTGTGATAACTCCAATTCTCACTAGCTTATTTTGGGTAATTGTGATTATAATTCGCGTATAGGTTGTTAATTGTTGGTTATTTGATATAATTGATTGAGTTTATTTAGTAGTTTTATGCCTATGTGATGGGAGTTCGTTTTTAATATACTGGATAAGGTATCTTTTATAGATGGGGCAAAAGTAAAAAGGCTTTATGAACTCTTTTCAATATTCCCGATATTCTAACAAAAATAACAGAATGAAGTATGTTGTCACACCTATACAATCTTGCCCTTGATTCCGACAGAAAAAGTCTTCCATTAATCTATAAAGACCTATCCTCTTTAAGAAAGAGAAACTTCTCTACAAAGTGCTATTTCACCAACTTGATGTATAAAAAATCAGCTGGAAATATTCATCATTATGTAGATGAAAAGGTATATCTCAAAATAGCTAAGAATTATTATAGACCTACGGGTAAGAGTCCGCTCTTAGAAGAAAAGATTGTTTTTCAGGAGCATTTAAAAAACAATGATATTCCTGGCACCAAGCTATTAGCGAAATTACGAAATGGCAAGTTGATTATTGGAGAGAATGCCTATACAGGGTTAAAGGAAATAGAGACTCAAATTATGGAGTTGACTAGGGTGTACGAAAGTGTGTTTATAAAGCAAACCGACACTTCGGGAGGAAGCAGTGTGTTTAAAGTAAATAAGGGAGATGCTTTTAATGTAGAGAGTCTATCCATGTCCAAAGACTATATTATTGAACAAACTTTAATACAGCATGAAGCGTTAAACCAAGTAAATCCAAATAGCATTAACACGTTAAGAGTGGTTACTTTTAAGCTGGGTGAGCAGGTGGTTATTCCTGAATGTATGTTTAGAATGAGTAAAGGAACTTCCTATTTAGATAATGCTTCTGCAGGAGGAATTTTTATTAGCTATGATATAGAAAGCAATAAGCTTGGCGCAACAGGATATCAGTTGTTTAAAAACGGGGCTAGGTCGTTTACAAAACATCCATTATCCAATTTTGTGTTTAAAGATGCCTCGCTTCCTTTTAATGAAGAAGTGAAAACGCTTGTTACTAAAGCAGCAAGGTCCTACAGTCATATCGATTCAATTGGTTGGGATATTGCTTACACTCATAATGGACCGGTAATCCTAGAAGGAAATGATAGTCCTCACATTGTGATGATGCAAATCGCCTCGCATGGCTTACTTAATAATACTATTTATAGAGAGGTGTTTAAAAAATATCTGCCAACTTAAATTAGACTAAAAAAGTTACGTCTATGCGTTTATGTTGCCAGTCTGCAGATAAGGGTGCAGAGTGTTTAGTCTGGAGGGTACTAGGTGAAAGTATATTAAAAAAAAGAAAGCCGTCGTAACAAAATTTGTCAGGACGGCTTGTTTTATGATGTAACTTTTAGTTTTTTAAAGTTTTCTTACATTTATAGCGCTAGGTCCTTTTTTTCCTTGCTCTACATTAAACTGTACTTGGTCGTTCTCGCGAATTCTATCAACAAGATTGGTGGCGTGAACAAAAATATCATCTTCTGTATCGCTTACTTTTATAAAACCAAAACCTCTTGTTTCATTAAAAAACTTTACGGTGCCCTCTCTCGTTACGCTTGCTTCTTTTGAATTGAATATTCTACTTATAAATCTCTTTAACATGTTCTCTGTTTTAATTGTTTTGACTCGTTATTCGCCTATATTGGCTATCGACAATCTAGTTTTCCCAAATTATTAATCCCTTAGCTTACTATGTGATTTTAAAATCACAGGGACATAACGGAAGTTTCTTATGCTCAATGTTTGCAATCTTATATCCGAAATAAAATCCACAGAAAAAGATGTTATTGCTGACTAAGAGTTACTGCGGTGTTTAAGAGCCTAAATAAGAGGGTATTTAATGGCTAAAATCCTACCTGTTTCTATTGAACAAAGTTACTTGGTTAATAAATAAAAAAGAGAGCGTAAACCTCATTAATTTCGAAAGGAAATTAAAAATAAACTCCCTATATCGTCGATGCACAAAATATAGGTTAATAAATCTGATTTCCATCCTATTTAAGTGTTAATTATTTGTTGTGCATTGAATTTTGTTCTGCTAACCCCTTCACTTTTATAAAAATAAAACGGGGGAGATAGCCCTACTCTCTTTCAATTTTAATCAGATGCTCATCATTAGGATCGCGATGCGGAACGAGATACATAAAAATGAAGATGAGTATGGCGAAAAATACAATACCCCAATAGATGTAATCCATAGAATTACTAATAGCATCGCGTAAGAAGGATTTAGCGTTTTCAGAAACAGCTTCATTGTCTAATGTTCCGATGATGTTTTCCGTGGAGAATGCTAAGTCTTC
>DATGMW010000005.1:0-21745 GCA_035307105.1 Flavobacteriaceae bacterium | reverse complement strand
TTCACAAAAATATACCAAACAACGAATGCTAGTAGTGCTAAACCTAGAATCCAAGCAATAATCTTCAGCCATGGAAATGGTACATTTTTAACTGGCATAAAGGGTTTTATGCTGTACATAGGTTGCGCCAAGGTATCTACTTTTACCGAGTGTACGGTAACATCGAAGCTTGGTGTTTCTATGGGTTTGTCATTGATTAACACGAATTGCTTAGGAAGCGAATAGGAGCCGCTATCGAAATGCGTTATGCCATAGGTGCGACGTAGTTCAAATAGACGCTGTTTGGTTAAGGTGTCTATCGGATAAAAATTGATGGTTTCGAAAGGAGAAAAGGTTTGTCCTTCTGGAAATACCACGTTTTGTATGCTGTCTAGGCTTACGCTAATCGTGTATTTTATTTCCTCGCCATAGCGAATGTCGGTAGTGTCTATGCTAGCTTTTACCTCTTGTGCTTGTGCATTGGAATTAAATAATAGAATGGAAAACAAACATAAAAAAAGCAAGCAAAGCTTTTGGGCTTTACTAAGGGTCTTGCTATATAGAATGTTTAATGTTCTCATTTATTTTTGTTTAAAATATGCCAATAGTTTTTTCACATAACTTTCGTCAACGCTACAGTTTATTGTCCCTGCACCGCTTTGGGTGAAAGCATTCTGAAAGTAATCTCTGTTTTGAAAAAAAGATTTCTTGTACTCCTTACGTATGCGTTTTGATGCGGTGTTTACGGTTTGGTAAGTGTTGGTTTCCAAATCTTTAAACTGTACCATCCCAATATTTGGCATTTCAGACTCCCGAATATCGTAAAGTCGAATTCCAGTAAGGTCGTGTTTCTTAGCTACAATCTTTAGGGTGTCGTGGTAGGGAGGTGCCATAAAATCGGAAATCACAAAAGCTATGGCTTGTCTTTTTATAATATTAGCGAAGTACTCTAAGGCATGCGCCACATCAGTTTTATCACTAGTAGGTCTAAAGTTTACCAAATCTCTAATGATACGTAGGATATGCGTTTTTCCTTTTTTAGGCGGAATAAAGTGTTCTATTTTATCTGAAAAGAAAATAACGCCCACCTTGTCATTATTTTTAAGTGCCGAAAATGCTAGCGTAGCAGCAATCTCTGTAGCAATATCGTGTTTGGATTGGTTTTGCGTGCCAAAAAATTGAGAGCCACTGCAATCTATAAGCAACATCATGGTAAGCTCACGCTCCTCTTCGAAAACCTTTATGTAAGGCTCGTTATATCTGGCAGTAACGTTCCAATCTATATTTCGCACATCGTCGCCAAACTGGTACCTACGCACTTCACTAAAAGTCATACCTTGTCCTTTGAAAGTACTATGGTACTCTCCGCCGAACATATTTTCACTTAAACGCCGTGTTTTAATTTCTATAACACGCGCTTTTTTTAGTAATTCTTTGGTACGCATATTATTTTGGAAGTTCTAAAAGAAAACGTTGATTATGTATTTTACCTTCAAGCAACCCTATTATGGTACTTCGATTACACTTATAATTTTTTCTATGATTTCCTCGGAGGTAACACTTTCTGCTTCTGCCTCGTAGGTAATCCCAATACGGTGTCGCAGCACGTCCATAGCAACTGCTCGCACATCTTCTGGAATCACATAACCTCTACGTCTTATAAAAGCATAACATTTAGCGGCAGTTGCCATACTGATACTACCACGTGGAGAGGCTCCAAAGTCTATAAGTGGTTCTAGCTCTTTAAGCTGGTAGGCAGCTGGAGTACGCGTTGCAAAAACGATATCGAGTATGTATTGTTCTATTTTCTCATCCATGTATACCTCTCGGACGGTTTCTTGTGCTCGTAACACTTGCTCTAGTGTTGCTACACGGTTCACCTCGTTGTATTCACCTCTTAGGTTTTGGCGCAGAATGAGTTGTTCTTCTTCTTTTTTGGGATAGGTAATCACTGTTTTTAGCATAAAACGGTCTACCTGTGCTTCTGGCAATGGATAGGTTCCTTCTTGCTCAATAGGGTTTTGTGTGGCCAATACCAAGAAAGGTCTATCTAGCGGATAGGTTTCTTCGCCTATAGTAATCTGTCTTTCCTGCATGGCTTCTAGCAAAGCAGATTGTACTTTGGCTGGCGCACGGTTTATCTCGTCTGCCAATACGAAATTGGCGAAAATAGGCCCTTTTTTAATGCTGAAATCATTCTTCTGCATGTTGTAAATCATGGTTCCAACTACGTCGGCTGGCAACAAATCTGGAGTAAATTGAATACGACTAAAACTACCGTGCAAGGCTTTGGCTAAAGTGTTTATAGCCAAGGTTTTTGCAAGACCTGGAACACCTTCAAGAAGAATATGTCCCTGTCCTAGTAGACCGATAAGCAAACGCTCTACCATGTGTTTTTGTCCTACAATAACTTTGTTCATCTCCATGGTTAGAAGATCTACAAAAGCGCTTTCATTGCTAATTTTTTCATTTAAAGCTCCCATGTCTATTGAAGCATTCGTATTTTCCATGTAGAAATAAATTTACTGTGTTTTATACTCATTGTTCTTAGGTTCGTGCAAATTCGAGAATTACAGATGAAATCTACGTTAATTATTGGTTAAAATGATAGTAAAACTACACTAACGCTTAGAGTTATGCGTTCAGACTAAGATATGGATTGCCAATAATGTAATTTAATTGGGATTGCTTTAAGATTTAGGTATTTATTAAGTGGATTTTGAACATCTGTTTTCATAGTAGTAGAAAATCAGCAAAAACAATGAGAAACTAGCAAATGTGAATATGAAAGATGCTTTGTAGATTAACGTACATATTTTTTATTAGCAACTATACATACAATAGTTGCAACTCAAAGCTTTATGATATATTGCGGAGAACCATAAGTAGATTAAGAATTCTTGTAAATTCTAATAAAAATGCTATTTTTCTAACTAGCCTTGGGAGTATATAGGTTTTCTACGGTAGTGATTTTATAGGAAGATGTTTCTAAAAAATGATATGAACTTTGTGGAACTACTAGGCGTTGCAACAATAAAAAAGATTGTAATAAACTATGCGAACATTAGTAATTGGTGATATACATGGTGGACTTTTAGCATTGAAAGAGTTGCTAGAAAAGGCTTCGGTTACTTGCGAAGATAGGCTCATTTTTCTGGGAGATTATGTGGATGGTTGGAGCCAATCGGCCGAGACCATAAGTTTTTTAATAGAGCTCCAAGATAAAATGAATTGTGTGTTTATTCGAGGAAATCATGATGAGCTTTTGTACAATTATTTAAAACATGGTCAGAACTTAGAAACTTGGTTGATACATGGGGGAAAAGCGAGTAAGAAAAGCTATCAGAAGTTATCTAAAAAGGAAGTAAAACAACATATCCAATTTTTGGAATCTTTGGAGTTTTATCACGTAGATGCTAAAAATCGACTGTATATACACGGCGGATTTTCCAGCCATCGTGGGCCAAAATATGAATACTATCCACATATGGTAATGTGGGATCGTTCTTTGTGGGAAATGGTTTGTGCAATGGATCCAAGTTTGACTCCAGAGGATTTATACTATCCTAATAGACTTAAATACTTTCATGAAATTTATATAGGACATACGCCAGTAACCAGAATTGGGGAGACGACGCCTACTAGGTTTGCTAATGTATGGAATATGGATACGGGTGCTGCATTTAAAGGTGCTTTGTCTATTATGGATGTAGATACCAAGGAGTTTTGGCAAAGTACGCCGGTTTATAAGCTATATCCAGAGGAGAATGGAAGAAATTAAACTGATTAAATAACCCCTAAGTCGCTTGTAAAAAACTATAATCGTCTTAGGGGATATTTATGCTATAAATAAAAACTATTTAACGACCATTACGGGCATTCTAAAGTCCTGAAGCAGCATATCTTTGGTAATGCTTCCAATGAACAACGAGGTGAGTTTGTTTCCTCCTTTTGCCGACATGATAATCATATCTGCGTTTTCTTCTCTTGCATATTTTCGAATAGACTCTACCACAGATAGCTCTTCGCGATAGAAGTGTGTAAAAGGAATGTCTTTTAAATCAAATCGCCTTGCAAAAGACCTAAATCTATCGTTTAAATGCTCTTGTGTTTTATCTATTGCCTTTTGCCTATCGATATACGGGAAGTATACTTGTGGGATGTTAAAGACATTTAATGCTTGTAACTCACAGTTTTGTTGCTCTTGTAAGGTTAATGCCATTTGAAACGATTTTGCAGAATTTGCAGTAAAATCGGTTGGAACTAGGATGTTACTCAACTTACTCTCCACTTCTTCTGGAACAAGTAACATATGGCAATCTATCATATTTACTAACTTTAAGCTCACGCCGCCGGTTCCTTGTAGTTCGCTTTTCTTCCCAAGAACGATTAAATCTATTTTATTTTCACTCGCAAAAAAGCTCAAGATGCTCTCGGTGTAATTATCGGATGCAATATGTACTTCATAAGTGGTATTTCCAGTGAAATTTTTCTTTACTACACGAGTTATTTCTCGCTCAATAATATCTTCCAAATGAAATGTATCCTCTACAAAATCATCCAAAATATTATGTAGCTCCGATTGTTTTATATTGTGAATAAAATCGATGTGGCTCACATTCCAAATTTCCGTAAGATAGCTTATGTAGTTTAATAGAATTTGATCCATATTTGACAAATCCAATGCTACCATTATGCGAAAATTATCTTTTATCTTCCTCTTCATCTTTTCTTCTATTTTTTAATGTTTGCTTTTTTTCTACTTTTTCGTTCTGAACAAGTTGCAGGATATTCTTCCTATAGGTTTCTTTTTCCAACAGCTTTTTCTTTCGTTCTGTTTCTTGCAAATCTTCTCGGACGCCTTTTATCAAAGAATAGCACATTACGAGTATGATTATTGCAAAGGGGAGTCCAGTAATGGTTACTGCGGTTTGTAGAGCATTGAGTCCACCACCATACATCAATACAGATGCTACAGCTCCGATGGATATCGACCAAATAACTCGTTGGAATTTTGGTGTGTTTAGTTTCCCGCCAGAAGTAATACTATCTACTACCAATGCTCCAGAATCTGCCGAAGTAATGATAAAGCTACAGATTAAAATCACTCCCAACACTTTAAGTAGCATAGATAAAGGGAATTTCTCGAAGAACACATAAATCGCGGTGGAAATATCTTCGTTTACTGCATTTATAATCGCGGTATCGCCCAATAATATATCGTTCATACTTATTCCGCCAAAAGCTGAAAACCATAAGAATGTTACTGCTGCTGGCAAAAGGAGAACTCCTAGAATAAATTCTTTTATGGTACGTCCTCTAGATACTCTGGCAATAAAGGTACCAACAAACGGCGACCAAGAAATCCACCATCCCCAATACATAATAGTACGTATCTTCTGCCAACTTGTTTCGGTAAAAGTCTCGGTCCAGGTAGCCATGTCCACAAAATTTACCAAGTAACTACCTACATTTTGAACATAGGATCTAAATATAAAAGTAGTTGGACCTAAAACCAATATAAGTAGGAAGATTAGCAAGGCTACGCGAACATTTAATAAACTAAGCAGCCTAACTCCTTTGTTTACTCCGCTAAATGCTGATAATGTAGCGATTCCAGTAACTGCAACAATAATAATAACTTGATAGAATAGGGTGCTTGGAATTCCGAAAACATGGGTAAATCCAGCGTTGATTTGACCTACACCAAAAGCTATGGTGGTTGCCAATCCGAAAATAGTAGTTATTACTGCCATAATATCCACTATATCTCCCATCCATCCGTAGATACGGTTTCCTAAAATGGGATAGAATGCAGACCTTAAAGTCAGTGGCATTTTTCTATTGTAGGTGAAATAAGCTAAAGATAATCCTACTACAGAGTAAATAGCCCAACCGTGAATTCCGTGATGTAAAAAAGAAAAATTAATAGCTTCTTGTGCTATAAGAGTTGGATCTTGTCCGGCAAGACGTGGTGGATTGAGAAAATCTCTCACTGGATCGGCAATACTAAACAAAACCAATCCATTGCCGATACCCGCACTAAACAACATGGAGAACCATGCCATATTACTAAACTCTGGTTTTGAATCGGGACCCCCAATGCGTATTTTTCCATATTTATTAAAAGCGATATATAAACAGAAAACGATAAAAATATTTGCCGCTAATGTGTAAATCCACCCTCCGTGTGTAGAAACAGCATCTTGTGCTATGGCGAAAAAATAATCTGCTTCGTCTTGGAATAATAAAGTTAAAGTCAGACTTAGTATTAGTATTGCAATAGTGGGAATAAAAACACGCTTGTTCACCACTAACCCTAAAAACTTCGAAGACTTATCTATTCTAGATACTTTTGATGACATATATTATAAATGATTAAATGAAAAAAATTCACTTCCTTTATATGGAATAAAGGAAATAATTAATAGAACCCTAAGTAAAATAATTTTAGCTTAAGGCTGTTGTAAGATATATTTAGAGAAAGATGGACCTATCCGTATGCGTAAGAAATTCGGAAGTGCGAATATATTATTTGGTGTTCTTGCGCTTTTGAAATAAAAAAAATCAATAGGAATTGGGGTCATAAAACAATGTTCTTTTTAGTTTTAGAAGTATAAGGAATTTATATTAAAATAACAAATAAGATATTTTGGCTTTCTAAAATGATGCAGAAATCAATTTTAAATGAATTTTTAATAGGGAAAATACGTAATTTTAGAAATACTATAGCAGAGGCTTTGTCTTTTATACTTCATTCAAAAACACAGTTTTTGCGTAAAAAAAATCCCGACTGGAAACCTTCCAATCGGGATAAATATATATAACTAGATTTCTCTTAGTCTAAGTCGAACTTAATTCCTTGTGCCAGTGGTAGTTCGGTAGAGTAGTTGATCGTGTTTGTTTGACGACGCATGTAGGCTTTCCAAGCATCGGATCCAGACTGACGTCCGCCTCCAGTTTCTTTTTCACCACCAAATGCACCACCGATTTCTGCACCGCTAGTACCGATGTTTACGTTGGCAATTCCACAGTCCGACCCTTCCACGGTTAGGAATCTTTCTGCTTCGCGCATGTTGTTTGTCATGATAGCCGAGGATAGTCCTTGTGCCACACCATTTTGCATGGCGATCGCATTATCTAACTCGCCGCTGTACTTCAATAGGTACAATACTGGTGCAAAGGTTTCGTGTTGTACAATTTCGTACTCTATAGAAGCTTCAGCAATAGCAGGTTTTACATAAAGTCCACTTTCGTAGCCTTCGCCTTCTAGCACGCCGCCTTCTACAATAATTTTTCCACCTTCTTCTACTACTTTATCTAAAGCAGCTTGATAGTTTTTAACCGCTTCCTTATCGATAAGTGGTCCTGCGTGATTATTGGTGTCCAATGGGTTTCCAATTTTCAACTGGCCGTACGCTTTTACTAAAGCATCTTTTACCTGATCGTAGATATCTTCGTGAACGATAAGTCTTCTTGTGGAAGTACAACGCTGTCCTGCTGTTCCTACCGCACCAAATACTGCTCCAATGATGGTCATTTTAATGTCTGCATCTGGTGTTACGATAATCGCATTGTTACCTCCTAACTCTAATAAAGAATTTCCAAGACGTGCAGCAACTTTCTGCGCAACAATACGTCCCATACGAGTAGATCCTGTAGCACATACCAATGGAATTCGCGTATCCTCTGATAAGTACTCACCTATCTTGTAATCGCCAGTAATCAGAGAGCTGATTCCTTCTGGCATACCGTTTTCTTTGAATATTCTTGCAGCAATTTTCTGACAAGCAATCCCAGTTAATGGGGTTTTTTCCGATGGTTTCCAAACACATACATCTCCACATACCCAAGCCAATGCTGTGTTCCAGCTCCATACTGCAACTGGGAAGTTGAAAGCGCTGATAATTCCTACTACTCCTAATGGGTGCCACTGCTCATACATACGGTGCGATGGACGCTCCGAAGGCATGGTCAATCCGTAAAGCTGTCTAGAAAGACCAACTGCAAACTCACAGATGTCGATCATTTCTTGTACTTCTCCAAGACCTTCTTGGAAGCTTTTTCCCATTTCGAAAGAAACTAATTTTCCTAATGGCTCCTTTAATCTTCTTAATTCATCCCCGAATTGACGAACAATATCGCCACGTTTTGGTGCAGGAACTGTACGCCAATGCTTAAACGCTTCGGTTGCTGTTTCCAGTACTTTATCGTAGTCTTCTCTTGTAGTAACGCTTACTTTGGCAATCTCCGAGTTGTCTACTGGTGAGACCGATACAATATGATCTGAACCAGAAAACCATTCGCTTCCTGTAGAAGTTCCCGAGTTTGATGCTTCGATTCCTAATTCCTTTAATGCTTCATCTATTCCAAATGAAGTTGCTATTTTTGACATATAAATTCCATTTTTTATTTCACAGTACTGCGAATATATACAATATGAGGGCAACCTTAAAACTCTGCCCGTGTTTTATGGGATATTGGAGGGGGTTTCTTTTTGTTGTTTGATAATTAGAAACTTAGGTACTCTCCACACTTGGAGCATTTTTGTAATTCCTTCGTTTTCTTAAAGTGTTCAAAGTGTGGTAGAAAGTCTTTTTCTATATCTTTAAGCTCAAAGTAAACTTCATGTAATTTATTATTACAACCATCGCAAAACCATAGCAATCCGTCTGTAAATCCTTTTCCTGCTCGTTTTCGCTCTATAACCAAGCCAACCGACCCTGCACTTCGTTCTGGAGAGTGAGGAATTCCAGCTGGAAGTAAAAACATTTCTCCTGGACCAAGAGCGATGGTTTGTTTTTCGCCATCTACTTGAATGTGGACTTTGATATTTCCTTCTAACTGATAGAACAGTTCTTCCGTCTGATTATAATGATAGTCTTTTCGCTGGTTTGGACCTCCAACGACCATCACGATATAATCGCCAGAGTCTTTATATAAATTCTTATTTCCTACTGGTGGTTTAAGTAACTCCTGATTCTCTGAAATCCAGTTTTGTAAATGGAATGGTTTGGATATTTTCATGGCTCTCTGTTTTTTATATAAAAATACAAAATCAAGCGGAAGTCTCCTTAAAGTTTAGAAATAAGAAATAGTAGATAGGAAAATATCGGAAATAATAGTCTGAAGGGAGTAAATCCCTATAGAATTATTAATGTGTCGAAGATAAAAGGGAGAGGCTATTTTTTTGCTTTCTGTACTAATTCATTTAGACACTGTTTCATTCGTTTATCCAAATCGGCATATAGCGGCATTTCCTTACCGATATAAATAAAGAAAATAGCTTGAGAAGGAATTTCTTTGTCGTACAGAATGTGCTTGTTGGTGCGATAAGCTTCTCGCATTTGTCGTTTTATCCGATTGCGATCTACTGCACGTTTAAAGTTTCGTTTAGGAGCGGTAAAAGCAACTTGGTGCATAGGCCTGTCATGAGGCATATACTGCATCTTAATAGGAAACCTTACCCTTCCTTTGCCTTCTTTAAAAAGCAACTCAATGCTGACCTTGCTTTTTAAGCGTTCCTCTTTGGTTAACTTATTATTCATAGCCTACAAACTTAAGCTAAAAAATAATCCCGAAGTCTTTTAAGAGCTTCGGGATTGTTGTGAATTATAAAGTATCAGTTTCTTACTCTTGATACACATTGTTGTCCAAATCTATGTCGGCCATTCTACCAGTAGCATCGATAGCCATGGACTGTATAGCTTTATCACGTTTTAAGTTGAATTGGTAGGTTGGGTGTGCCCAAGTCCATTCTTCTAAAACAATACGTTCTATATTCATTTCGTTTTCTTTTACGCCGTGCATCATGCGCAGTGGAATATGTACTAACTCTAAGCTATTATCTTCGTAGCGTACATACAAATCTATAGGCATTGGAATCATTCCAATTCGTTCTAGGGTAACTTCCACGCCATCCTCGTTTTTAGAAACGTCTTTAATAGCGTAGTCTACTGTTTTAGTGGTTTCTGCCCAATCTTCTAAATACCACTTTAGTTCCATGCCACTAACTTTTTCAGCTACGCGAATAAAGTCTTTTGGATTTGGATGTTGGAATTTAAAGTCTTGGTAATAGCGCTTTAAGATAGCATCGAAGCTTTCTTTCCCTACAATATATTCTAGTTGTTTAAGAAAAACGGCTCCTTTGCTGTAGGAGTTTATAGAGAAGGATCGATTGGTAATATGTCTGTCCGCATGTGTGTTTAAGGGCTCTTCATTTCCAGTACCTGCATTGCTATAATAACGAGCATAGTTTCCGTCTTGCGCAAAATCTTTGTTCTGGTCCATCACCACATTCATTGCTTCGGCAGAGATATAGCTTGTAAAACCTTCGTCCAACCAGCTATATTTACTCTCATTGGATGCTAATACAAACTGAAACCAAGAGTGTGCTAACTCATGTGCTGTAACACCCACCAAGCTTTCAAAATTACGTTCTCCTGTAATTAAAGTGCTCATAGCATATTCCATTCCGCCATCGCCTCCTTGAATTACCGAATACTGTTGGTATGGATAGTCGCCCATTTTTTCGTTGAAGAACTCCATCAAACCTGCAGTTTTAGGCTGAAGTTTTTTCCAGTTTTCTAGGATGTCTGGATTGTTTTTATAGAAAAAATGTAGATCCACGCCATTTGGTCCTTCGTAGATATCGTGAATGAAATCTGGATCGGCACCCCAAGCGAAATCATGTACATCTGGTGCAATAAAATGCCAAGTTAGCTTGCTGTTCTTTTTATGTTTTACCTTATGATCGGTGTAACCATGTCCTATTTCTTCTGGGTTTTGTAAATATCCTGTGCCTCCAATGGTGTAACGACTATCGATGCTGATTTTCACGTCGTAATCTCCCCAAACGCTATAAAACTCTCTTGCGATGTATGGATCGGCGTGCCAACCTTCTTCGTCGTAAGCTACAATTTTAGGAAACCATTGCGTCATAGAAAGTGCTACACCCTCTGCATTATCTCTGCCCGAACGACGGATTTGCACTGGTAATTGCGATTCCCATTCCATGTAGAAGGTAGTAGTTTCTCCAGGCAGAATTGGTTCGTCTAAGTTCACTCGTAAGATGGTTCCGTGTTCGCTATAGCTGATTTCTTTACCGTTCTGTGTAAGCTTGGTAGGACGTGTATAACCAATTTCATGCTGTTCTAATTTCGATATTCTATCTCGTACCCGTGCATCTGGATCTATAATATCTCGCGAACGAATATCCATTTCACTATTCGGCTGAAATGCGTTAAGGTACAAATGGTAAAATACACGTTGTAGCGTATCTGGAGAGTTATTAGTATACTCTAAGGTTTGTACTCCAGTGTACTGATAGTTTTCCACGTCCATATCCACCTCCATGGTGTAATCTACGTGTTGTTTCCATCGGCCTTTATCAGAAAGCTCTTTTACGTAATTGTGGTACTCCTGTGCTTGGGCAGTAATTCCAATACTTAAAACAAAAATCCATAAAAAGGGAAGTCTAGTCATGTAATATGATTTAATTGAAATGAAAAATAAACGTAAAGGTAAGGATTTTATAGCAATAGCAGGGTATGATTAATAATAGAAATTTCTCTCTGTAGCGAAGCGACAGACTACCCTTTTCTTGCTGCAAAGAGGTTTCTTGAAGAACAAGTAAAAACACTGCTATCACACAATTATAAGTGGTATTCAAAGAGATTATATTTATCTTTCCTTTATCATTACATTAAAACTAAGGAAGGATTATGAGAAAGATTATTTGGTTGTGTTATTTCTTAACCGTGGTTAGCTTCGCTCAGGAAACCTATAGCTTGAAGGATTCCGAGCAAGCACAGGAAAAGCTAAATACAGCTTATACAAATCCTGAAACTTCGATTCTGCTTAAGGCGGATTTTGAAGCTTTTAAAGGTTTGGAATTTTTTCCACTGGATGAAAAGTACATCGTTCAAGCTAGATTTGTTCGCACGCCAGGAGAGGAGCCTTTTGAAATGCCAACAACTACCGAAAGAACACCCGTGTATGAGAAATATGCTGAAGTTCATTTTAGGATTGACAACGAGGATTTAAAATTGAATGTTTATAGAGATACGAGCTTTGTAAATAGGCCAGGTTTGGAAGATTATTTGTTTCTTCCGTTTTATGATTTGACCAATGGTATAGAAACTTATGGTGGCGGAAGATATTTGGATTTGAGAATTCCAAGTGGAGATACGATCATCATTGATTTTAATCGAACCTACAACCCTTATTGTGTTTATAATCCTAAATACTCTTGTCCGATTCCTCCTGAGGAAAACAATTTGCCCATTGAAATTCGTGCTGGTGTGTTGGATTTTAAAAACCTTTAGTTTACCGTTTAGACAAAACCAATATAGTTGCTTCTATAAAACTAAAAAAGCCATTCACAGATACTGCAAATGGCTTTTTGAATGTGGTAGTATGTTGTGGTCTTATTTAGATAAACGCTCTGCCATGATTAAGGCATTATAAAGGTTTACCATTCTGCCGGATTTGGAAGCTTCTTTAAAAGGGATTTTGTTGGTAGAATCTCCACCTAAAGCTACGTCTAGTTCTGGTTGTAGCCCGCTATCCATAATCACTTGTTTTACTTGCTTAGCAGATAGTTTTGGGAAGTGCGAACGAATTACTGCCGCAACTCCTGCAACATTTGGCGATGCCATAGAGGTTCCTCCTAGGAATTCGTATTCATCTAATGGCGTAGGAGCATATATCTGTACGCCTGGTGCGAATACATCTACATGGGTTTTCCCATAGTTAGAGAAATTAGCCAATAGATTTTCTCCATATTCAAAATTCAAAGCACCTACCGTTAAGAACGTTTCTCCTATTATTCGATTTTGATCGATGATAATGTCGTTAGGATATACTTGGATAGTATCTAAGTCATAAGCATCATTTCCAGCGGCATTTACTATTAATACGTCATGATCGGAAGCGTATTGAATGGCATCCCAAACCCAATCTGGATTGGTAGCAAAGTACTTTCCAAAACTAGTGTTGATTATACTAGCTCCGTTGTCTACTGCATAACGTATTGCTAAAGCGATATCTTTATCGTACTCATCGCCATCTGGAACAGCACGTAGTACCATCAACTCTACATTATCGGCAACACCGTTAATTC
Source organism: Flavobacteriaceae bacterium (assembly GCA_035307105.1). Classification (GTDB taxonomy): domain Bacteria; phylum Bacteroidota; class Bacteroidia; order Flavobacteriales; family Flavobacteriaceae; genus JAJYTI01. The sequence continues at coordinate 8,643 of DATGMW010000005.1, read as the reverse complement.
CGATACCGTTATTGCGTGTAGCTCCAATAATACCACCTACGTGGGTTCCGTGTTTTGCATCGGCTTTCTTAGGATCTGGGCCACTTACCTGGTTGTTTCCATAGTATGCATCGCTAAGGTCGTATAAATCATCGCCTAAGTCTTTACGGAAGTCTTCTTCTATATTGAAGTGCGAGTCTAAACGACCTTGGTAGTATTCTTTCCCTTCTTTTAATCCTTCTAGGATTTCCGAAACATTACTTCCGCTACGGTCCATCATAAAAGAAAGCATTTGTATTTGCATCTTCATGTCATCGTCGGCCGTCTCATAATCTTCTAATTGCTCTGAGGTATAGTTATCTGTCCCAAACTCCTTGGTTAAAGTTTCATGAAGTGGCGTTATACCTTCGATGATTTGACCGAAGTAGTTCACCGAAGTTTCTGCCTCACTTAGATCTTTTTCGTATTCTTTTACCGCATCTTGATAGAGTTTGTACTCGTCCATGTCGGCAATTGCAGTTGGGTCGGCATCTTCGTACTTAGGTTTTAGCTTTCTAATAATACGCGTGTACTCCATTCCCTCTTCTACGATATCGCCCAGGAAATTCCATCCGTAAACGTCGTCTACATAGCCATTCTTATCATCGTCCAATCCATTTTCAGCCACTTCTTTTTTGTTTATCCAGATAACGTCTTTTAAGTCTTCGTGCTCTATGTCAATACCACTATCTATAACCGCTACAATGACTTTTTTGCCTTCACGGTCTTTTATCAATTCATTGTATGCTTTGTCTACACTCATTCCTGGAATGGTGTCTTGTACTAAGTCTGCAAAGCCCCAAGTTTTAAGCTGGTCTTCTGTTAAGGCTTGCTTTTTCTCGGTTAGATTGTGGATTTCGGTAATAGGATCCATGCCTTTTGCCATTTTCGCTGGACCACAGGCTGCTAGAAAAGTAACGGAAGCTGTTGCCAATAGGGCATTTCTAAGTAGTTTCATAAGATTTGTTGGTTAAAATAATTGATTGGTTGTATAAGTTTCTTTAAGTCGCACGTCTTTCTCAGTGTGCTGTACGGTTATAATTTCATTGTGTGGATCGTGTCCTAGAATAAGCAAGCAAATTACTAAATGAACAAGAGACTCGAAAGGGAGTGTGGGGTTAATTTTACTAAGGGTAACGATTAGCAGGGTATTCTGTCGCTTCGCTCCAGGGATGAGATTCCTTAAAGCAACAAGTTGCTTTTGGAAGGGTATATCATTTTGCTTCGCAAAATGGATGGTTGAGTTTTGTGTTCGTTTTCGACTTTTCTTGTTGTAGCTATTAGCAGGGTAGTCTGTCGCTTCGCTCCAGGGGTGAGGTTCCTTAAAGCAACAGGTTGCTTTGGAAGAGTATATCATTTTGCGAAGCAAAATGAATGGTTGAGTTTTTACATAGTTTAACTCAACCGTTTTGGTGCTTGCACCAAAACACTACCCAGCTGTTTGCCTTAGGCAAACGCGCTACTCTATCCAAAAGCAGCTTGCTGCTTTTGGATACTACACTTTTGCTAAAAAACGGAATGTCTCTTTAAATCCCACGCCATTATTCCATTAAAACACTTAAGTTTGACAAGACCAATTCGCCAAAAGATGAATAAAAAAGCAATAAAAAGTAAAAAACCCAGCCAAAATTTGTTTTGGCTAGGTTTGCTACTATTTATTTTCACCGCTTGCTCTAAAGATAAATCAGAGTTAGAATGCCTCACTTGTACTGGAGAGGCAAATATGCCTTTTGAACTTTGTGAAGACAGGGATGGTAAAGCGACAGTGAATGGAGAATCTACTCAAACGGACTATCAGGTTTATCTAACCAATCTTCAAAAAGATGAGGTTGTTTGCGATTAATCGTTAAGTTTTAGAACCGCCAAGAATGCTTCTTGTGGAAGTTCTACGTTTCCAATGTTTCGCATTTTCTTTTTCCCCTCTTTTTGCCTTTTTAAAAAGATACAATACAATAAAAAGCGAAAATTACTTATAAAACCTTCTCATTTGTATATTGAAATATGTATCAATTATTTACTAAATAATCTTATTCTTCTTTACATTGTAAATCCATATTACTATATCATTAACTAGATTAGACATAGTATATTTTATAATTCTAAAGAATCCTAGAAGTATAAAAACTCCTCCTATTACAAATGCATAAGTATGTAATAACATCAATGCAATAATGCTAAGAAAAACGAGTATTCTTGTTATTTCTTTGTTCATGTTTTTTATCTTAATAGATAAGCAATTTCAACAGCAGCTTTACATGGCCAATTCAATAAAGTATAGTTTTCACATTCCTTTAGTAAAGCATCTCTTATTTCAGCTTCTGTAGGAGGGGTACAAGTTTCTCCACATTGAAGATTTTCTATTATATAATTTTCTTTTTCAATAGTCATATAATAAAACTCTTCTACATTAAGTTTCCATATTTCTATAGCTTTCATAAGAATCATACTTTCATCATTACTTATTTGAACTTCGGTTTCTCCAAATTTCAAATAAAATTCATCTATTCCCATGTTTTTTATAGGGGATATGTTTTCAATTCTTTTTCCTTTTACCTCAATTTCGGTATTTGATTCAGAAAAAATATCTTCACTGCTACATGATATAAATATCAATGATAAGATAGCTAAAAAAAGTTTTTTCATTTTTGTTATAAATTATATAAATTCAACATGTCTCAAACATATTAAAAAAACCATGTAAATAAAAAACTAAAGTTAAATAATTAAGATATCTTAAATAGTAATGTTTGTTAAAAATCTTATTTTATAGTTTAATCATTAAGCTTCAGAACCGCCAAGAATGCTTCTTGTGGAAGTTCTACGTTTCCAATGTTTCGCATTTTCTTTTTCCCCTCTTTTTGCCTCTCTAGAAGTTTCCGTTTTCTTGAGATATCTCCACCATAACATTTTGCAGTAACGTCTTTTCGAAGCGCCTTTACTGTTTCTCTTGCTATAACTTGAGATCCTATGGCGGCTTGGATAGGAATATCGAACTGCTGTCTTGGAATTAGCTCACGTAATTTTTCACACATTCTTCTTCCAATATCATATGCATTATCAACATGTAAAAGGGAAGATAGCGCATCGACTGGCTCTCCATGAAGTAAAATATCCACTTTCACCAATCTCGATTCTCGCATTCCTGTAGGAGAATAATCAAAAGATGCATAGCCTCTAGAAACAGTTTTTAATCGGTCGTAGAAGTCAAAAACTATTTCTGCTAATGGCATATCAAAACTAAGCTCAACTCGGTCGGTAGTCAGATAAACTTGGTTTGTTATTTCTCCACGCTTTTCAATACATAAAGTCATAACTGGGCCAACATATTCAGCTTTTGTAATGATGGATGCTTTTATATAGGGTTCTTCTACACGATTTAATATAGCGGCATCAGGTAAATCCGATGGGTTGTTAACCAATACAATCTCGTCTGGTTTGGCATTGGTAAAAGCGTGATAGGATACGTTTGGTACAGTTGTGATTACCGTCATATTGAATTCACGTTCCAATCGCTCTTGAATTATCTCTAAATGAAGCATACCAAGGAACCCACAACGGAAGCCAAATCCAAGTGCTGCCGAACTCTCTGGAGTGTATACCAGAGAAGCGTCGTTAAGTTGAAGTTTTTCCATAGAGTTTCGAAGCTCTTCGTAATCGTCGGTGTCTACTGGATAAATTCCAGCAAAAACCATGGGCTTTACATCTTCGAATCCAGCAATCATGTTCTGTGTTGGGTTCTCAGCATCGGTAATAGTATCACCAACTTTTACTTCTCGTGCAACTTTTATTCCGGTGATTAAATACCCAACATCTCCGGCGCTGATTTCAGGTCTAGGAAATTGTTTTAATCGCAAAGTTCCCACTTCATCCGCAAAATAAGTTTTGCCAGTTGCCATGAACTTTATCTTCTGGTTCTTTTTAATCTTCCCGTTTAAAACTCTAAAGTAGGTTTCTATTCCTCTAAAAGGGTTATATACCGAGTCAAAAATTAAGGCTTGCAATGGTTCGTCTGGATCTCCTTTTGGAGAAGGAATACGCTCTATAATAGCTGCTAAAATTTCATCTATCCCAATACCCGATTTCCCACTGGCAGGAATTACATCGGAAGGCTCGCAGCCCAATAAGTTTACAATATCATCGGTTACTTCTTCTGGATTTGCCGATGGTAGGTCAATTTTATTTAGAATTGGAATAATCTCCAGATTGTTTTCTAACGCTAGATAAAGGTTGGAAATAGTTTGTGCTTGTATGCTTTGTGCAGCATCTACAATGAGCAATGCTCCCTCGCAGGCAGCGATAGAACGAGAAACTTCGTAAGAGAAGTCTACGTGTCCGGGCGTGTCGATTAGGTTAAGAATATATTCCTCTCCTTTGTAGGAATAGTTCATTTGCACCGCATGACTTTTGATAGTAATCCCGCGTTCTTGCTCCAATTCCATGTTATCTAAAAGCCTATCTGATTTATCACGAGCGGCAACAGATCCTGTCTGGTCTAATAGCCTGTCTGCCAGGGTGCTTTTTCCGTGATCGATATGCGCAATGATGCAAAAGTTTCTAATATTCTTCATATCCTTATTTCCAACAATAATTTAGTCTGCAAAGATACGAAATTCTAAGGGTTATTTAGATATTTAATTTAAGCTATCTGAAATGTATGGTTTTGATGAAAACTATAGCAGGGAGTTTGGTGAAAGTTTTGCCACTTTTTGACTTTTATTTCCATAGTTCACAAACAAGCCGTAATTTTGCGTCGATTATGGTAAAGATAGGAGACATAGAGTTAGGCGAATATCCATTGTTGTTAGCACCGATGGAAGATGTTAGCGATCCGCCGTTTCGTGCACTTTGTAAGGAGCAAGGCGCCGATGTTGTATACACAGAGTTTATTTCGTCGGAAGGATTGATTCGCGACGCAGCGAAGAGTGTAATTAAATTGGATATTTACGAGAAAGAACGTCCGGTAGGAATCCAGATTTTTGGAGCAAACCTCGACTCTATGTTGCGAACTATTGAGATTGTGGAACAAACCGGTCCAGATATTATCGACATCAACTATGGATGTCCAGTTTCTAAAGTAGTTTGTAAAGGAGCAGGAGCGGGGATTCTAAAAGACATCGACAAAATGGTGATGCTTACCGAAGCTATGGTAAAACACACCAAGATTCCTGTTACAGTAAAAACGCGATTGGGTTGGGATTCGGAGTCTATTCGTATTGTAGAAGTAGCGGAACGTCTGCAAGATGTGGGTTGTAAAGCGATTTCTATTCACGGACGTACGCGCGTACAGATGTATAAAGGAAATGCAGATTGGGCTAAGATTGCCGAGGTTAAAAACAACCCAAGAATGCATATTCCAGTATTTGGAAATGGCGATGTAAACACCCCAGAACGTGCGGTCGAAATGCGAGATAAATACGGATTGGATGGAGCGATGATAGGTCGTGCAAGTATTGGTTATCCATGGTTTTTTAGAGAGGTAAAGCATTTCATTACCACCGGAGAACATATGGCCAAGCCGAATATGCAAGAGAGAGTAGACGCAGCAAGACGTCATTTACAAATGGCTATCGACTGGAAAGGAGAGCGATTGGGCGTTTTAGAAACCCGTCGTCACTACACTAATTACTTTAAAGGCATTCCAGATTTCAAGCCTTATAGAATGAAGATGGTTACTAGCGACACATCCAAAGAAGTATTTGATACGTTTGATGAAGTCTTAGAAAAATTTGGTCATCACCAATTCGTATAATATTACTCGATAAGACTTTTCTTTACTCGAGTAGCAGCAATTTTAGAGGCTATAAGTCCTAAAAGGAAGATGGTGCCAAGAACCAAAACAATATTTTCAAATTTAAGTTTTACCGGATAGGGAAGTGTCGGGGTGATATGAATTAAATTCCACTGCAATTGAGCACCCACTACGAGAACGCCTAGTAGAACGCCTATAAGTCCGCCAACACTTGTCATAAGTGCTCCTTGTAAGAAAAAGGCACGACGAATAGTTTTCATGGTAGCTCCCAAATTGTACAGGGTGTGAATGTCTTGGCGTTTATCCAATACCATCATAATAATAGAACCTATCACGTTAAACAAAGCGACAATCAGCACTAAGGTGAAGATTAAATAGACTGCAATATTCTCTGTATTTAGCATTTTATAGAGTGCATCGTTCTGTTGCATTCTATTTTTAACAACTAATTTTTCACCTAGAATACGCGTTAATTCTTGGCGAATAACCGATTCCTTTACTCCTGGCTTAGCCTTAATTTCTAGTGCATACACCTCATTATCTTCAAGTTGTAATAGGTGTTTTGCAAACTCAAAATCACTGAAGACATATTTGGAGTTGATGTCATCGGCAACATAGTATACCCCAGAAACCACCGCTTTTTGTCGGGTAAACGCATTGCTTGGATCTAGTATTTGTCCTTGTCCAGGCTTAGGAACGTATATTTCTAAGAAGTCGGTATAGTCATACATTCCTAAGGAAAGTCTGGAGGCGGTACCTGTCCCTATCACCACTTCATTAACCCCTTCTTCTATCCACTTTCCAGCGTATAAAATGCTATCTACAGCGTTTACCTTTCCATAGTTTTCATCTACTCCTTTTATATAAGCGATATGGCTTTTACTCTTAAAATGTAAAAACACCCGCTCTTCTATTATTTTGGAATAGGCTATAATGTCCTCCGATTCCCCTAAAGCGCTAAACTCTTCTGGGGTTACTTGAAAGGTTTTTCCACTTTCGGGAAGCACTTTATAATCGCTATCAAAGTAATTGGTAAACTGCAGGCTAAAGTCTTTTAGCCCAGCAAATCCAGATAAAACGATAAACAGCGACATAGCGCCAATAACAATACCAAGCGCCGCAATACCAGTAATGATGTTAATGGCATTGTTGCTGCTTTTGGATAATAGATATCGTTTGGCTAGAAATGTTGGGAATTTCATATAGTCGCTATAGAGTTATGCTAGGCTTTTACTTATTATCTTTTAGCGGATTGTCTTCGCCTTTTAGTGCACGAGTAATGGCATCAGCACGCTCTTGACGGTCGTCGATGAAAAACGTTAACTCTGGCATTTTACGAATCTGATGACGGGTTAGTTGCGCTACATGATGCTTTATTCGGTGTTTAATAGCATTTACCTCTTCTAATATTGCCGGAGCATTATCTGAAGGGAAAATACTCAAGTACACTTTAGCCTCCGTAAAGTCTACTGTTACCTTAACATCCGATACGCTTATTATAATTCCTTTCTGTGCTGCATTGCGCAACACCTCTTGCAGGTAGTTTGCAATATCTATTTGCAAAACCTTGCTTACTTTTTTTTGTCTGTTAGTTTCTTCCATGATACAAAAGTACTACTATTTAAAGATTTGGTATTTTTGAAGGTACTAATATTTTTAGAATGAAAAAGATAGAACATATAGGCATCGCAGTAAAAGACCTAAAAGCCGCCAATATTACCTACGAAAAACTCTTAGGATACGAGCCTTACAAGCAAGAGGTGGTTGATACGGAGGGGGTTACAACTTCGTTCTTTACTATGGGAGAAAGCAAGATAGAATTGCTTGCTGCGACCAATACAGATAGCCCGATAGCTAAGTTTATCGAAAAAAGAGGAGAGGGAATCCACCATATTGCCTTTGCTGTAGACGATATCTATGCCGAAGTAGCTAGATTAAAAGCAGAAGGCTTCCAGATTATCAACGAAGAACCTCGAAAAGGAGCAGATAATAAGTTGGTGGTATTCGTACATCCAAAGACCGTAAATGGCGTTTTGGTGGAACTTTGTCAGGAGATAAAACAGTAAATTAAGGTGATTTTAAGTGAAAGGAGAAACTAATCGTATAGAGTATAAAGCCAAACTCACCAAGGAATTGGACTTGGAAAAAGAAGTAATTGCTTTTCTCAATTCTCGAGAAGGAGGGCTAATCTATATTGGAGTTGGTAAACTCGGCAAGGTGATTGGTGTTAGTGATATCGATGGAGACATGCTTAAAATCAAAGATCGTATAAAGCATAATATTTCTCCATCGGCTTTGGGGCTTTTTGATGTGGTTCCTGAAAATCATCAAGGGAAGGATGTTATCAAGATCATTATGGCTAGTGGAAGTGAAAAACCTTATTTCAAAAGGAAATATGGAATGACTTCGAAAGGATGCTATCAACGTATTGGCTCATCAACTGAACCGATGCCACAAAAACAAATAGACACACTTTTTGCTTCTCGAACACGAAATTCTATTGGAAAAATAAAATCCCATCATCAAGATTTAAATTTTGAGCAGTTGCGTATTTATTATGAGGAGAAACAAAAGCCATTAAACGATAAATTTAAAAGGAATCTAGAATTAACTACTGAAAAAGGCATGTTGAATTATGCGGCCTATCTTCTAGCTGATATGAATAATATATCCATTAAAGTGGCTAAGTATTCTGGAGCCAATCGAGTTAATCTTATAGAGAGTAATGAATATGGCTATTGTTCATTGATTAAAGCTACTAAAAATGTTCTCAATAAAATAGAGGTAGAAAATCGCACGATAACCAAAATCACATCAAAGGAAAGAAAAGAAACTCGTTTATGGAGTGCTGTAGCTTTGCGAGAAGCGATAATTAA
>DATGMW010000004.1:0-2533 GCA_035307105.1 Flavobacteriaceae bacterium | reverse complement strand
AATTCTGATTTATCAATATCAGAATTAGTTTCTTTATAGACTTGAGTGTAATTTCTTGTTATTTCCCTTTCGTAATCCGCATATTTTCTTGGGTGAGAAAGATGCTGAATTGTTAATGTATCTGTACTATCACATATTTCGCATTTTTTCTTAAGAAATTTAGCACGTCTTTCTTTCCAATCTTTTGTATGCCACGACCGTTGTCCTTCTTTGTAATCTTTCCAATATTGTTCTTTGGCAAGTTCTAATGAAATTTCTCCATTGATTAGTTTTTCCCTTAATTCTATACGTTCGTTATAGGTCAGCATACTTAATTTATTCTAGCGACAATACTCGTCCAATTTTTTAATTGTTATTTACTATTTCAAGCCCAATTACGTTTAATATATTCGAATTACCATTCGCTCTGATGCATCTCCCCACTGAACCTGCCATGCTCTCCCGTCTATTTGGTCAAGCAGAATGAAATTATATATGTTCGTTGTTGGATAAAGAAAAAATCTACCATTACTCTCTTCTTCTTCATTAACCCTAGAAATGTCTGATAGAGTAGTTTCATATCTATATTCGCTTCCTTTTATGCTCCATTGAACTTGCCACATTTGTCCATTTCTTGTATTTAATTTAATAAACGTGTACATATTTTTTGTAGCAAATAGTCTATAGTTAACAATGCTATCCGTTGAAATATTTTGAAGAGGAACGTCAGGTGTTCCTTGAGCAAAAGTTAGCATTGTCGTAAATGTAAAAATCAGGGTTAGAAAAAATGTCTTCATAAAATTCACTTTTATTTAATATTCATATTTAGCGTATCGTTTGTTATGCTGACACACAACGGTTTTCTTTACTTTATGTTATTAAATTTAACAAGAGAAGAGAGGAGAACTCGAACGGTCTTTAGGCATTACCTATTACACGTAATAGTCCTCTCTGTCTCTTGTACGATGCTTTGTTGAACTACTTGGAATACCTAGCCACTATGGCTCATTAAAGGAAATAGTTGCAAAACATCATTTAATCATTAATTTTTTAAAGATATGAAAAATGTTAAAGATGTAATTGGGATTGACATCTCAAAAAACACCATTGATGCCACCCTGTACCATAGTAGGGAACATGCAGTATTTTCCAATGATGAAGCAGGCTATCGGGACCTTATTAAATGGAGTAAAGGCCATTTAGGGACTGCGCACTATTTTTACTGTTTTGAGAATACGGGCAATTACTCCTTAAAACTCTCTGTTTTCCTGTGCGCGTCATCACTTGTCTATGTAGAGGAAAGCCCTATGCGCATTAAACGTAGTACGGGTCTTACCAGGGAGAAAACAGATAAGTTGGATTCCTACATGATAGCCCGGTTTGGGTGGATGTACCGTGAGGAACTGGAGCCAAGCAACGTAAGACCGAAAGCGTTTCAGGAGATTGGTAGGCTTTTAGCTTTAAGGGATCAGTTGGTAAGGGATCGCAGTGGTTTAAAATCTACTTTGAAAGAGCAAAGACATTTACTCTCGAGTCCATCAACAGATGCTTGTTGCAAGATACTGGAACGCTCCATAAAGCATATTGATAAGCAGGTGCTGTCTATAGAGAAACGCATGAGGGAGCTATTAAAGACAGATGATAAACTGCAACAGAACTACCAGTTGTTGCTATCCGTAAAAGGCGTAGGACTCATATTAAGCTGCCAGTTGCTTTACCATACCTCCAACTTTGTGAAGTTTGATAACTGGCGTTCATTTTCAAGTTATTGTGGGATAGCGCCCTTTGAATACAGTTCGGGAAGCTCCATTAGAAGGCGAAAACAGAGCCACTACATAGGCGACAGGAAAATGAAGACATTATTGAGTATGGCAGCTGTTTCGGCCATACAGTCGGATCGGGAATTAAAAAATTATTATCAAAGGAAACTGGAAGAGGGCAAACATAAAATGATTGCATTGAACAACGTTAGAAATAAAATCCTGGCACGCAGTTTTGCAGTAATAAAGAGAGGTACGCCCTTTGTAAATATAGCAGCAGTAAATTTTTAAAATAAGGCTTGTTTTTTACCTTGGAATACGTGAAGCTACCTTTAGGTTTAGTTCAACTATGTAAAAAAATAGCAGTTAAGTGCCAAGCCAAGTGTTTGGGTCTTTTCTGCTATATCCTTATTGTTTTTAAATCCGTATTTTATTAAACAAACAAAGCCTTTAACTCAGTCGCCTCAGCAGGCTTCATTTTCCCGGCAAGTACCAAACTCAATTGCTTGCGTCTTAAGGCGCCATTATAGCGTTCTTTTTCCAAGTCGGTTTCAGGAGTCAGTTCTGGCACTTCCACAGGGCGTCCTGTTTCATCCACAGCAACAAAGGTATAAATAGCTTCGTTGGCTTTGGTTTTCTGTCCAGATTCCCTGTCTTCTATCCACACATCCAAATATATTTCCATGGAACTTCTAAAAGCACGCGATACTTTGGCTTCAACCGTAACAACAGAGCCTACAGGAACAGCACGATTAAATTCCACATGGTTTACAGAAGCTGTTACCACAATACGA
>DATGMW010000003.1:0-2186 GCA_035307105.1 Flavobacteriaceae bacterium | reverse complement strand
GCTGCGATATATTGTGCAACGACCAACAATAGTATGTTGTAGCCTCGTATGATAGAAAACAAGCTAAAAACCTTAATTAGCCAGAGCTTTTGTTTTCTGTTCAGCATAAACTGTACTTAGTTTATTGTTTTTATTTATTGGGATTATTACTTATACAGGAAGTATAAGTCAACATAAAGTGTTCTTAGAAGTTGTAAACCACTTCTAACTTATGTCCTTCCAAAGCAATTTTTGCCTTCTCGATATCTTCGGTAAAGCCTAGCATATAACCACCACCGCCCGATCCGCAAAGCTTTAAGTAGTAAGCATTGGTTTCGATTCCATGTTGCCACAACTCGTGGTACTTTTTAGGAATCATCGGCTTAAAGTTATCCAACACTACTTTGGATAGATGCTTTAGGTTTCCGAATAAGGACTTTATATCGCCTTTTAGGAAATCATCTACACAAGCATCGGTGTGTTTTATAAACTGATCTTTAATCACATTTCTAAAGCCTTCTTTTTTCATGTTTTCCATGAAAATCTGAACCATAGGAGCAGTTTCACTTGTAGTTCCACTATCCAATAAGAATACCGCACCTTTGCCCTTTACTTCTTGGTATGGAATGCCAGTCGCCTCAATATGTTCTTTAGAATTGATAAGAATCGGTAGACTCAGATAACTATTCAACGGATCTAATCCAGAAGAGTTTCCGTGAAAGAAAGACTCCATTGCACTAAAAACTGTTTTAAGCGACAGGAGCTTTTCACGTGTTAGATTTTCTAAAACCGTAATTTTATTTATTGCGTATTTATCGTAAATCGCTGCTACTAAAGCACCGCTACTTCCTACGCCATAACCTTGTGGGATGCTAGAGTCAAAATACAAACCTCTTTCCACATCTGCAGATAAAGCTTCCATATCGAATTGCACCAATTCTGATTTTTCTTCTTGTAGTTCTTTTAGAAAGTTAGAAAAGCGTAGTAAACTCTCGTTGGATTGCTTGGTTACTTCGGTTTCTTCTTCTTGAATTTTTAGCGCACCATTATAGAAGTTATAAGGTATCGACAATCCTTTAGAATCCTTGATAATACCGTATTCTCCAAATAACAATATTTTTGAATAAAATAATGGTCCTTTCATAACTTCTTGTTTGTATTAAAGCGATATCTTTTTAGCGCCTAAACCTATAGTATCGCAAATGTACTGCCCTTTTTGACAGTATACAACTAATTTATTTTTAATTAACTCAAGCACAGCATCTTTCTCCGATTTCGGATAGAGCAAATGTACATTGGCACCGGCATCTAAAGTGAAACATAATTTACTACCTGTCTCCTCACGATACTCCCAAATCGCTTCAATAATTTGCAGCGTATTTGGACTCATTAAGATATAATAAGGCATAGAAGTAAGCATCATAGCGTGGAGTGTTAACGCCTCGCTTTCTACCAACTTAATAAAACCATTTAAATCGCCACTTGCTAAAATGGATTGCAGTTTTACGATATTTTCTTGTGCTTGCGCGAATCTACTTTCGGCATAGGGATGGTCGTGCATCAAATTATGTCCCACCGTACTACTCACCCTTTTCTGTCCGATATCGACCAATAAAACAGTGTCTTGATAACTTTCAAATACCGGATGAACTTTTCCTTCGTATGCTGTAGCAAATAGATTTGAGCTTCTAGGGATATCATTATGCTCTCCCCATACCACAAGTGGCCCTTCAATACTTCTACTTGCACTCCCTGATCCAAATCTTGATAAAAACGATGCTTTTTCATTGAAATACGCATCGGTCATATCTGGATTCAAGTCTCTTTCCATAGATAGCAAGCACAAAGCCAAAGCACTCATGCCACTTGCAGAGGATGCGATACCACTACTATGCGGAAAACTATTAGAGGTTTCTATCACAAAATCGTAGGATCGCAAAAACGGCAGGTAGGTTTCTATGCGTTTGAAAAAAGTTTCAATCTTTGGTCGGAAGTCAGGCTGGTCTTTTCCGTCTAAGCGAATAACAAAGCTGAAATCTCCTTCTTCTTTTTTAGTATATTGTAGTGTGGTAGTAGTTTTACAATTAGAAAGTGTAAAACTCAATGAGGTGTTTTTTGGCAACTGCTCGCCATATTTCCCCCAATATTTAACCAGTGCAATATTACTTGGAGAGTCCCAAGTGATCGATCCTTTTTCTGGCAAAGAA
>DATGMW010000002.1:0-7136 GCA_035307105.1 Flavobacteriaceae bacterium | reverse complement strand
TACCTCGAAAGAGGTTATAGCTACCTCTCCTACTTTACGATTTTCATTTTCTGGGTCCACAGAAAGAAAGCTAGTATTGCTGGTAGTATAATATGCCGCTGCTGTACCGGCTTGCCCGCTAGTAGATGTTGGTGGAACGGTATACACTCCTCTAGGATTATTAAAGTCAGATGGGTCTACAAAAACATGGATGGTGAAGGTTTCTACTACCTCGGAGTCGTCGGTGGTGTCTTCGTGTTTTGAGGCACTAATGGCTACTAAGTAGAGCTCTTCATCTTCATCTTCCCACCACTCTGGACCGCCATAGGTAAGCACGTGTGCTACATCTGCACGCCAATTTTCTCCATCTATTTTCATAGTAAAACTGGTTTCTCCAGAAATAGGGTTGTCCTCTATTATCGTATTATCGTCACTTGAGCAAGAAAGGTTAATAAGCAATGCTAAAGAGAATAAGTAACTAAATATGCGGTATTTGTTTATCTGTAATTTCATATATTAAATTTTTTATAGATTAAAGTTATATGCTGCGCGTAGTCCTAAGTAGTTAAGATCCTTCACAATGTTATAGTGCAGACCAAAATCAAAGTTTTCGTATCTATACCCTCCACCTAGGCCAATTCCGAATTCCGTAGAGGAATGTGTTTCAGAATAAGATACTCCCATAAAACTTCCTTCACTTTTGGTGGAAGCGAAAACCAATCCTAGTTTTGGCTCCACGTAGAAGCCACCAAAATCATAATCAAAACCAAACATAACTGGAATCATATTGACATTGAAACTATAACTTCCACCCTCCCAATCTTCAAAATCTTTTGAGGTAAAGTGTAAGTAACCAATAGCCCCTGTAAGGTTGATCTCGTTATCTATTCCATAATAGACTTTCCCTGAAACCCCGAACCCAACGGAGGATATATCTGAAAAATCTCCCATAGGTAAAGCGACATCTGCTCCTATATTTATTTTGTGAAATCCTTCTTGTGAATAAGCAACAGACCCCATCATTAGAAACACTAGTAAAAACCAGATGTTTGCTTTTTTAGCAATAATTTCCTTCATAAGTATTTTTGTTTTTAGTTGTTATTTTGATTACAAAGCAAGTTAGAAGTCAGCTAGTCTACAATAGATAATTAGTATATAAGCCATATGAATGAGTATTATACTATAAGGTCGAATTTCTTCTAATAATAACTAACACCATGCGAATACTCAGTGATACATGTCGAATACTAAGTGATTCTATACTGTTTCTATTCATTTTATTAACTTTAATAGCTTTCCTAAAAAACATAAAACATTGCTTATTTGCTGCTCCAGGATCCATTATATAGTATAAATTTCTTTCAAGGTTTGAGATACTCCGATTATATCGGGATATTTTTTTGGGGAGCTACTAGTGTACTCATGTGTTTTATATTCTTCTTTTTTATTAAGGCGAGAGAGTATATCTACATTTATTACACCCTATTTTTGTTCTTTATCCTTATCTATTGCTTAACCCATCTAATGGCTTTTCCAGGGATAAATTCAAGACTACTGGATTACTTTCGCGGAAATAGTTTGCTTGCCGAGCCCATGGCATTGACCTCCTTTGCATTCTATGTGTTTTTTGCTATTAGTATATTGGAAGTGCCTCAGCAAAATAAAAAAATGAATCGTTTTTTAAATACTCTTGCCATTTCTTGCTTGGGATACTCTATTCTATACATCCTTTCTTTTAAATTTATTTTTTCATTTGAACCCTATCTATTTTCAATCGTTCGATTGATACTTTTTCCAGTATGTATTTATGGTTTGGTATGGATTTATCGAAGCATTCATTCTCCCGTAAAATTTTACTTTCTTATAGGGAGCATAGCCTATTTTTTAGGTGCGTTACTAGCTAGTTTACGATATATAGACGTCCCATTTCCATTTCACCTAATAGGTAATCTTACGTCTACCGCTTATTTTGAAATAGGTATTCTTTTGCAAGCCTTGTTTTTTGCGATGGCTCTGGGGCAACGCATGGTTTTGCTACACGAGGAGAAACTAGCATCCGACCAAGCATTAATCGAACAGTTACGAAAAACCCATCAGATTTCTTTAGACATTAACAAAGCTTTGGAAATAGAAGTGCAAAGTCGTGTTTCGGAGCTAATACAAGTAAAGGAAGACTTACAGGAGGAGGAAAAAGAACGGTTGAAGGCAGACTTAATGAACTCGGAAATCCGCGCAAAACAAGCGCAGGTAAATCCACATTTTATCTATAACAGTATGAATGCCCTAAAATACATGATCCAACAAAACCACAATAAAGAAGCGGTTTCCTATTTGGTACGTTTTAGCCGAATGATTCGTGTTTTACTAGAAGATACGGAAGAAATAACCATTCCATTGACCAAAGAAATAGAGTATATTCAGAACTACCTAGAGTTGGAAAAAGAGCGATTTAAAGGCTTCCAATACAGTATAGAAGTAGATGAGAATCTTCCGATTTACAACATTCCTATCCCTCCTTTACTGCTACAACCTTTAGCAGAACAAACCATTTGGGAATACCTTTCTAGCAACGAGGAAAACTTAAAGGAATTGCGTATTTTAGTATTTAAAAGAAAAGAAACCATAATCATCTCTATATATAATGAAGGATTACACAATCCCAATCCTCTAAAGTTAGAAGATAGAGAAGGTGTTAAATTGGCTAGAGAACGTATTGATTTGTTTAATAAACAATCTTCCAAATACCATCTGGAGCTTTATACTCACCATATGATATCGGCAGATAGAATGAAAGAACCTTATCCTAATCTAGCTTTGATATATCGATTAAAAAAAGTAGATAGTATTAATTTAAAGTAGCAGTATGGCAAATTATTATAAGGGTATCAAATTCGCATTTTTCACATTACTGACGCTATCAGCAGGGATGGTATTTGCACAAAATAAAAAGATAGATTCGTTATATCAGGTTATTTCCAATACCCATGTAGATAGTATTAAGATTAAAGCTACTATCAAAATCGCTAGAGAATGGCATAGACTTCCAAATCATGATACGAAAGATATAGAGGTTGCAAGCGATGCAGTAGATATAGCACTTACAAGTGGCGACACTATATATTATTCTAGAGCATTAGATAATTTAGGTTTGCTTTATAGGTTTCACCAACATTATGATATTGCCGTTCCATTACATCAGAAAGCATACGAATTGATTAAAAACCAAGAGGGCTATAGCATCGATAAAATGATTTTTGCCAATAACACCGGGGTTGCTGCTAGGTATATGGCGGATTACGAAACTTCTGTGAATTATTATCAAAACGCATTGAAAATTGCAGAAGAACACAGCAATCCTCTAAATATTGAAATCGCATGCAATGGTCTGGGCAATGTTTATATGAACATTCCAGGC
The DNA here is from genome assembly GCA_035307105.1 of Flavobacteriaceae bacterium. GTDB lineage: Bacteria > Bacteroidota > Bacteroidia > Flavobacteriales > Flavobacteriaceae > JAJYTI01. Next base: position 3,742 of record DATGMW010000002.1, on the reverse strand, counting down.
CAAGAAGATCTAGGAGTAACGTACTTTGAACGCGCACTGAGCACCGCAGAAAAATCTGGGAATAAGCGGGGTATGGCAATGAATTACTTCTCCTTAATCAATATCTACGACACCAAAGATGATCACCTTAAGGCAAGAGAATTTTTAAACAAGCTTGCAAAATTAAACCAAGAGATGGGCGATGAATTCGGTATAGGATTAACCCAAAAGCTATTTGGTATCAGTTATCTAAATGAAGGAAAAGAGCTTCGCTTGGCCCAAGAGTATTTATTAGAATCCAATAAAATATTCCGGTCCATAAACAATGTTGCTCAAGAAGCAGATGTAAATTACCACCTTGCTAAGTTACACCATAATCTGGGGGAAGATGCTTATGCGATTAAATTGCTTAATGAGGCAATGATCCACGCAAAAGAATTGAAGAATAAAGGGTTAATTATTTCCATATCCAAGCTTTTATATGAAATTCATAAAAGCAAGCAGGACTATAGCCAAGCGCTTACCAACCATGTATTATGGCGTGATTATCAAGATAGTCTGAACCTAAAACAGCAACAGATCGAGGTCTTAGCTTTAAATAAACAGTATGATTTGGAAAAAAAAGAATCGGAAATCGCCTCCCTAAAAAAAGAACAGCAAATCAGTAGCGTTCGCTTAGAATCCCAACAAAACAAACTTAAAAGCAGGAGTGCCATTCTTATTTTAATCGCTGCATTATTTGCTACTTTATTCATCATCTTTTTTCAAAAAAGTAAAAACAGAAGGTTTGTTGAAAAGAATACCGCCATACAAGCGCAATTAGAAAAAGAACGAATCAAGCAAACTTATGAGCGCAGTCTTTTGGAAGCAGAAGTAATCGCAATGCAAATGAAAATAAATCCGCATTTTTTATTCAATAGCTTAAACTCCATCAAACTATTAATTCAACAGGAGGAAAGCTCAAAAGCGATAAGTTATTTGGTGCGTTTGGCAAGGTTTAATCGATCATTACTGGAATTAGAAAACCAATCTACGCACTCGCTGTCCGATGAAATCGATCTAGTAAAACAATATTTAGAGCTAGAGAAAAAAAGATTTCAAAATGATTTTTCTTACCGTTTTGAATACCTAAATGTACAAGAAGAAAATTTACATGACTATTGTATTCCGCCACTCTTGTTACAGCCATATATAGAAAATGCTATCTGGCACGGGCTGCTCCCGAGCGATAAAAGAAGCAAGGAGATACTTATATCTGTTACCAAAACAGCAAAAACTTTAAAAATCCAAATAGACGATAATGGCATAGGGCGACACATAAAACCAATGAATGGCAGTAAAAATAGAGTAGGACAAGGAATGGCGATTACAAGAGAACGGATTTCCCTTTTTAATAAAACAAATAAAGCTAGCATCCGATTTAATATAACCGATAAAACAAACTCCTCTGGCAATGCACTAGGAACTAGTGTGCTTATAGAAATACAACAACCAACAGAAACAGTATAAAATTCTAAACTATGAGAGTAGCAATATTAGATGATGAATTGCACTGTGTAGAAAGCTTAGTGCTACATTTACAAAGTTTGTTCCCAGAAATTACTGTAGCATACAAAGCTACCAGTCCAGTAGAAGCATTGGAAAAACTAAAAGAGATTGACTTTGACCTATTATTTTTAGATATCGAGATGCCTGTTATGAATGGGTTTGAATTCTTAAATAGCATGGAGGAAATAACATTCGATGTTATTTTCACCACTGCTTACAGCCAGTATGCAGTAAAAGCATTTAAAGCACAAGCTATAAACTATTTGTTAAAGCCACTAGACGAAGAGGAATTGCGAAGCGCATTGCTCACGTATATGGAAGATAAAGAACAAAGCAAACGCACACCAGAAAACCTTGAGGAGCTGCTAAGCAGTTTTGCTAGAGAAAATTCCTCCAAAGACAAAATTGCAATTCCCGTTTCTGATGGGATTGAATTTATAAATGTAGAGGACATTGTTTATTGCCAAAGCCATAGTAACTACACTACTATTCATCTGCAAAACAACAAGAAGCTAATGTTTAGTAAAACCTTAAAAGACACCGAAGTTATTTTAAATAAATACGGATATCTACGGGTACACCAATCTTATTTAATCAACCCAAGTCATCTAAAAAGATACATCCGACATGATGGTGGTTCGGTAATCATGAGCGATGATACACAAATACCAATAAGTGCCTCCAAAAGAAAAACAATAACGGCATATTTGGATAGTTTACGGACTTAGTATCATGTGGTAGTCTATGCCTATAATTATAAATCGGGCTTGGTTTCGAAAAACCAAGCCCGATTTATAATGTTTTTATTTATTTACTAATCTTCCCTCTCCCACTCCGAACGGATTTCCTCTTCAAAAGCAAGCATTCTCTTTCTTATTTCTGGCTTGATTTTTTTAGCTCTTCGGTGTAGCTTTCTAAGCTGTATTGCCCAAAAGATGCTAAATATACCACCGAATAAGAAACTGAATCCAATAAGATATACTGCGCTAATCCCTGCATATATAGGACGCATTAATAAGATTATAGAAACGATGGTTCCTAATATTCCAAAAATTAATAATCCTACCCAACTGCCCATACCATGACGCTTTATATCTATAGCAAAACTGATAGATCCAATAGAGCGTGAAAGCAAAATAAATCCAACATATAGAGAAAGTGTTAATACAGAGAGTGCAGGATTGGTGACCAACATAAAACCAACAATTAAAGTAAGCAACCCAAAAACCAAGGACCAACCCCAGTTCTCCATAGACCTACGGTTGCTAAGTGCAAAAAACCACCTCGAAAATACCGCTTACTATAAAGGAAATACTCATAATAATGGCCAGTGTAAGCAAGGAACTTAATGGTGTGCTGAATACAACAAAACTGGTGATAATAAATAATATCCCGACAATTAGTGGAATATACCAATGCTTAATCGCATTCTTTAAGGAAGATAAGAAATAAGAATTCATAAATATTAACTTTTTATTAATGTTATAATTATACTTTACCTACTAAAGATAGTACTTATAACGATTACGCAACAAAATGAAAGGGATTATTACTATATGTTCAATTAAATTATGCGATTATTATTTAGCTAATCTTTAAAACTTTCTTACACTCCTCTCACATTCATTCTAATCATCTTATTTGCAACACCTTACAACTAAAGGTTTGAAGAGAAAATAAGAGTTTATATGCTTAGATATCACGCATAAGCTTCAACTAAAAGAGTTAATTTAATAGATTAGAGAAAATAATTCTATTTCTGCAGTTTATTCCATTTACACTCTATTAACATTAGTTACAGGGTGTGTTAATCTCAAGAATATACTAGGAAAAGTCGGGAATAATTTGACACAGAATTCATTTAAAATAAAAAACTGGCAGCTATTATTAACTACCAGTTCCTTTTTTTAATCCATGTTGTTAATTCTAATTAGAAGCCTCATATTTTTCTTTATAACGATGGTATAGTTGTTTGTGCCAGTTGTTTAAATCTATGTCTCTTCCTTGAATAAAAGCGCGTTCTACGGCATTTCCTACCATATCTAGCGCGTCGCCATCAGAGATAAATAAATTTGCTTGTTTGCCTACTTCTATGCTTCCCATCTCCTTATCCACTCCTAAAATCTTCGCGGTATTCAGGGTTAAATAAGCAACGCCTTGCTCGTATGGCAAACCGTAAGCAACCGCCGTTCCCGCTATAAACGGGAGGTTTCTT
>DATGMW010000001.1:0-2746 GCA_035307105.1 Flavobacteriaceae bacterium | reverse complement strand
GCATGAGAGATTAAAAAATTTAAAGCAGTAATATGGACTATAGTAGAAAAATCGTGTTCTGAGGTAATGGATGGTAAATCTGCGTAATTCCTACGACTACTATTTGGATCAGAAGCAAGAGTAGAGACCTCGATAGGTTTTATTGGATCTACTACATTATTATACCTCAAAATCGCAGCACTTACTCTGCTTCGCCACCATCCGCCAAAAGTATAGCTTGTAGGCTCTGTGCCATCCACTATTTTCCAGTAAACTCCTAAAGTTGGCCCCTTATTATTCGTATACCCATATTCTAAAAGAGTCCATCCAATTGGCGTATTAATATTTCGGACATCGTTAGTGAGAATAGCCGCTATTAGTAAATCTCCATTGGAGCCAGATGGTACAGGAACATTTATAATGGTATCGGTGGCAATATTAGTTTCAACTCCCACAAAAGTAGGATTGGTTTGTGAAAGAGAAACGCCCATATCTATAAAAAACAGAATTAATAATGACATTATCATTCTTATAGAATAGAATGACTTTTGGTACTGTATAAAAGCCTTCATGATTTCGAAGTAAATAAAATATTTTACATACTATATTTATCCCCTTAAACACTAGATTCTTAAAAAGAAACTATCTCATATTAAGAGGTAGTCACCCCGCAGTCCAGAAAGCTATTAACCTAATCTAATGACGCATTATTAACATCTTAACACATATCACAAGCTTAACCTGTAATTATATGTAAAAATAACAAATATTTCCATAAAAACAACAATCGCGAAGTTTAGGTTATTTTAGTAATTAAATACAGATCCAAAAAACAGTTTAATGCTTTGCCATGGATTTATAGTGCAAACAGATTAGACTATATCTCTATCCATTACACTTTTGTGAAGTGTTATTTGTATTCCGTAAAATAAAAACCATTATGCGTCAAAAAACAATTTAACTAATTTATAAATTCCTGATGTCACTACCTAAAAGGGCTTAGGCTCCCGAAGCCCGGAACTATAAAGTCACTATTCGTAATCAGAAAATCATAATCCCTAAAACAAAAACCATTATGCGTCAAAAAAACAATTTTAACCAACTTGCAAAAGCCTCTATTTTCCATCTATGTAGCTCCTTTTTTGCACCTATGCATTTTGAACTCGTGGCGAGAGTATAATTTAAACTCTGGCCGATTTAGTTATTTTATTATTTTCACAACTTAAATCAAAAGAAAATACTGAAAGTATCCTTTCGCAATGCTCCAATATTTTTAGTTCTCCATTCTATTCCCTATCTTCGTTTTCAAATGCACGGGGTGCTTAGGCTTTCATTAAAGTCTTTTGCTGAGAGAATACCCGCGACCTGATTTGGACAATGCCAACGTAGGGATGCAACACCATGATATATAGATATTCTGTCTATATATTCACACTACATTTCTGTTGGTATTTCCGTTAAGATTATTTAAACCTTTAACTTACAATGGAAATACAAAAATTAAACTTCGAACTAATTCCACAAACCAACCAGAACTGGCAAAACCGCCCAGAATGGTTTTTTAATCGGGAACATACCGACACCTATGAGCAATGGTATGAAGGCAGATATAAAAGAGCCGAGATATGGCAAAAAAAGGTGATGGAACAATTGGTTACACAAGACAAACGAGTAAAATCTTTACTTGAATTTGGTTGTGGCACTACCCGATTTACTAGATGGTGGAAAGAAATTGGGATAGAAGCCACTGGAGGCGATATATCCCCACTCATGCTCTCCCAAGCCCTACACCTATTCGACGGTGACTTGGTTATGGCCGACTCGCATCATATGCCATTTAAAGACCACACATTTGACTCTCTTGCTTTTATCACCACCTTCGAGTATTACAAAGATCCAGTAAGGGTTATTCAAGAAAGTGCTCGGGTAGCTAAATATGGAATAGCCATGGGCATGATGAACCGAAACTCCCCAAAAGTAGTGCGTAGAAGATTACAAGAAGTGGTAGGGAAAAACCCATTCTATCTCACCGCTACTTTCTACACACCAAAAAAACTCACTGCCATCATCAACGAAGCACTGAAGGGCAGAGACTATACTATTACATGGAAAGCTACTGGCTTACCCAAATGGTTCCCAGTACAAAGCTGGAATCAGCCATACGGAGATTTCTTTGGGCTATACATTCAATTTAACGATGTAGACTAATGAAAGCCTTAGGAAAAATCAACCAACAAACCATCGACCATATCTTCCCAGATAAAACAGGAAGTAAAAACGACAAGGTAATTCAAGGGCCAGCATTTGGGGTAGATACGGCATGTATAGACCTGCAGAATGGTAAAGTATTAGTAACTGCCAGTGACCCCTTAAGCATACTGCCAAGCTTAGGGATGAAAGCCTCGGCATGGCTCTCCGTACATTTAGTTGCAAACGATATAGCTACTTCTGGACATAAACCAGAATATGCGCAATTTGTAATGAACCTACCCGATAGTTTAACGAAAGAGGAATATTTGGAGTATTGGAATTACATCCATCAATTCTGTGAAGAAATCGGAGTGGCGATTACTGGAGGACATACAGGATTTAGCGACATCGGACCTTCTACCCTAGCAGGAGGTGGCACCATGTTTTCTGTAGTAGATAAAAAGAAAGTCAAGAGTTCGGCCAAAGCTAAAACAGACCAAAGTATAATAGTAACAAAATCCGCTGCATTATCTAGCTCTGCTATTCTAGCCAAATCGTTTCCGAAGTATATCGAAAG